>CAZUUI010000149.1:1563-5381 GCA_964622955.1 uncultured Chitinophagaceae bacterium
TTCAATCATATCTCCTTCAAACATTCCTTTTTTGGCACGTCCTTTTCCCAACAGTTCTTTTAAGGTATCAAGATCTTTTCCTGCAGTTTCGGCCATTTCTACTTGGTTATAAAACTCATTTTTCAATAAACGAACGGGAGTTAATTGCTTCATCATCAACTTGGTATCTCCTTCTTGTGCTTGTATTACTTTATGTTTGAAAGCATCGTGGGCACTGCTCTCTAGCGACGCTACAAATCGGCTTCCAATTTGAACTGCATCAGCTCCCAAAGCAAATGCCGCCAACATACTCTTGCCACATCCTATACCGCCAGCTGCAATTAATGGAATTTGGATAGCTTTTCGAACTGCTGGAATTAAACATAATGTAGTAGTTTCTTCACGTCCATTATGCCCGCCAGCTTCAAATCCTTCCGCTACTACGGCATCAACTCCTGCATCCTGACTTTTTAAAGCAAACTTAGCGCTACTCACTACATGAACCACTTTAATTCCTTCGTTTTTAAGGATTTGAGTCCATGTTTTTGGATTACCTGCCGATGTAAATACGATTGGGACTTTGAATTCAATAATACTTTCAATATGTTTTTCAATATCGGGATACAACAAAGGAAGATTAACCGCAAAAGGCTTTTGAGTATGTGCTTTCATCTTTGAAGGATGTTCTCTCAGTACATCGGGATACATAGAGCCTGCACCGATAATTCCTAAGCCACCCGCTTCGCTTACAGCGTGTGCCAATTTCCAGCCGCTACACCATATCATTCCAGCCTGAATTATAGGTTTTTCTATTCCAAAAAGTTTACAAATGGGATTCGGATTCATATAATTAATTTTTAGTTTACTTATTTATAAAATTTTGATTTTCAATGAACCAAGTACTGCTATTTTCAATTCTACTGAGGTCTTCGTCGTGCGTATTGATCAGAATAGTATGGCTTTGACTGTATTTAAATATGATTTCTTTTAGTCTTTTTCTTTTGGATAAATCTAAAAATGCAGTAGGCTCATCTAACAATATAAATGGCGTATTTCTTGCCATTGCACGAGCTATAAATATCCACTGTCTCTCGCCTTCACTCAATTCTTGAATATTTCTGTTCATAAATTGTGCTATTTCAAAGGATTTGATACACTCTTTTATTTGATTTGTTTCAATATTGGAGAATGAAAATACTTCGTGAACCCATAAATCGGATTTTGGCTGTGAAGCGTAGCAAATACTAATAATTTCAGATAATTCCAACGCATTGTATTTTGATATTTCATTTTGATTGATAATTATTTTTCCAATAAAATTTCGGATTTGCCCCGTCAAAATATTAAAAAAAGTGGTTTTTCCTATACCGTTATCGCCATAAATTATATGAATTTGGTTTGATTCAAAGTTTGAATTCACTTCTTTGAAAAGAAATTTATCGTGGATTTTAAAAGAAAAATTATGGAGCTGTATCATGATTTTGAACTTCTAAACAATAAAAACAACGTAAATGGAACACCAAATATACTCATGATAATATTTATAGAAACAATTTGATTAAATATTTCTAAATGACTGATATATAGGCAAATAAGTGATATGATTGAAGCAATGCCTGAAGCGTAAAAAAGCAAATATTGATGTCTATTGTCCTTCAATATCATTTTAGCGATATGCGGTGCCATCAATCCTATAAATCCAATAGGTCCTGCAATAGCGGTAATTGTAGCCACTAGAAATGAAGCTATCCATACTATTTGATTGGTAAATAAAGTTACGTTCAATCCAAGATTTGAAGCATATTGAGCGCCCAAAAGGTATTTATTGGCATTAGAAGCATTTCTATAAAGTATAGCATATCCAATTATTACCGATACAATCAAAAGTATTATTTTGTACGATTCTATAATATCAAAACTGCCCATATTCCACATAAAATTTTGCTTTAATTGAACATTAGACATATAGGTTTCCAAAAACTGTTGTATAGCACCCGAAAAAGTACCTATTAAAATGCCCGTAAGAATTACAAACGATTGATTGATACTTTTTTGCATTATTTTTTTTATAAAAAAGAGCATACAATAGGCGCCAACAAGTGAAAACAAGATTTGAAGAACAAACAATAAAACTGCATTAAACTCCAAATTAAAAAAATATCCTAAGCGAAATGAAAAGAATATTAAAATACTGATATACAAGGATGCAATAGGAGAGATTCCTAGTGTAAAAGGCGATGCCAAAGGATTTTGAAAGAGGGTTTGTAAATACAAACCAACAATTGCCAATCCTATAGCGGAAAAAATAGCTGCGAGAACCGAAAATACTCGCATTTGAAAAATTATTTGGAGTGTATTAAAATCCATTTGATAGTTTTGCAAATCAAAAGGATTGTCTCTGAAAAATAAATTGAGTATAATCAACGTTACATTCAATAATATTATTAAAAAAAGGACTTTTTTTGAAGGCAATTAAATCAAAATTAGAAATACAAAAATAAAAAAATAAAATGGAAAAAATTAGAATTCTTTGGGCGGATGATGAAGTAGATTTTCTAAAATCGCATATTATGTATTTGGAAGAGCGAGGCTACAAAGTAAAAAGTACTACAAATGGTCAAGATGCCATAGATAAAGTTATTGAAGAGCCCTTTGATTTGATATTTTTGGATGAAAGTATGCCGGGATTGAGTGGTTTGGAAACATTGCAAGAACTCAAAAAGATTCGACCAAACATTCCCGTAGTATTGGTTACAAAAAATGAAGAAGAAGATTTGATGGAAGATGCTATTGGCTCGCAAATTGCCGATTATTTGATCAAACCTGTTAAGCCTCAGCAAATAATCCTGACCATCAAGAAATTGACTGAGAATAAAAAATTGATTACCGAAAAAACAAATAAAGCGTATCAGCAGGAATTCCAACGAATATTTGCATCAATTCAATCGGTAAATGATTATAAAGAATGGATTGAATTATACAAAAATTTGATATTCTGGGAGTTGGAGCTAGATAGTAGCCAAAGTCATGATATGGAAAATATCTATAACATGCAGAAAAAAGAAGCAAATATTGAGTTTAATAAATTTGTAACCAAAAATTATATTCATTGGCTCAATAATCCTGAGTCTGCACCTACTTTTTCGCACAATTTGCTAAAAAATAAAGTTTTTAACACAATTAAAGAGGACAAACCTACCTTTTTTATACTAATAGATAATTTGCGCTATGATCAATGGAAAACCATTCAACCTTATATCGATGAATTGTTTGATTTGAAGGAAGAAAGTATGTTTTTCAGTATACTTCCCACCGCTACACAATACAGTAGAAATGCTATTTTTTCAGGATTGACACCGTTGGATATCAGCAAAAAATTGCCTCAATATTGGCTTTTTGATGATGATGAAGGTGGCAAGAATATGTATGAAAAAGAATTGCTCGATTATCAATTCAAAAATAATTTCAAAGATGAAGTTAAATTTAGTTATTCAAAGGTAATCAGACAGGAAGATGGTATGGCTGTTATCAATAATTTGAATAATTTGATGAAGAATAAATTCAATGCTATTGTCTACAATTTTGTGGATATGATATCGCATGCTCGGACCGAAATGGAAGTGATGAAAGAATTGGCAAAAGATGATAAAGCGTTTCGTTCATTGACCGTTACGTGGTTCGAACATTCAAATTTGCACAGTCTTTTGAAGAAATTGGCTGAAAAAAATGTAAATGTTATATTTACCACCGATCACGGAACTACGCAGGTTCAGAGCCCTTCAAAGTGTATAGGCGACAAGCAAACCTCTACTAATATTCGCTACAAAGCTGGAAAAAAT
>CAZUUI010000150.1:0-5297 GCA_964622955.1 uncultured Chitinophagaceae bacterium
TTTTAATGATTTAAGAACCGGATACAATAGAGCCAAACTAGCTTGGTATACTATAGCCACTGGGTTTTACTTTCCAAATTCTAATTTTCCTACTTTATCAAATAATATAATTCATGATATTTATCAGCGTCAATATAGAATCAAAGATATATTTCCACAACGAAGTAGAACTGGTCCAAACGACTTGCAAACCACTATTGATTTAGCATTTTTCCCAAAAGAAAAAGGACCATACAATTACGAGTTTTCCAAAAGTCCTACACCCGGTGTTTCACAAGGTGTAAATCCCGATCATACCCTAAAAGCTCCCGAAACCCGTTGGGCTGGAATCCAAAAAGCAATAGATAATACCAATTTTGAAACTAATAATATCGAATATATCCAATTTTGGATGCTAGATCCGTTTGTGAAAAATCCTAATAATAAAGGCGATTTGTATTTTAATTTGGGGTATATTTCTGAAGATGTACTCAAAGATTCCAGAATGGGGTACGAACATGGACTTTATGACAAAAATGGAAGCAAAAAAAATCTAATGG
This sequence comes from uncultured Chitinophagaceae bacterium, assembly GCA_964622955.1. Taxonomy (GTDB): domain Bacteria; phylum Bacteroidota; class Bacteroidia; order Chitinophagales; family JADJOU01; genus CHPMRC01. The sequence goes on from CAZUUI010000150.1 coordinate 540, forward strand.
CTCAAAGTAATTGGGCAACAGTCCCAAATGTTACGCCAATTATCAATGCGTTTGATAATGATCCTAGTTTAAGGCCTTTGCAAGATTTGGGATATGATGGATACGACAATGCAGAAGAAAATGCTTTTTTTAGTAATTATTTGATTAACTTAAAAAATACATTAAATCCATCGGCATATTCAATTGCAGAAACCGACCCTTCAAATGATAATTTTATATTTTATTTAAATTCTAATCTTTTGAGTCAAGGTAAAGATATTATTGGTTTGTATAAAAATTATAATAATCCTGAAAATAATACGCCAATATCAAGTACATCCGTTCCTCAAAGTAGTTATACTACACCTGATAATGAAGACCTGAATAGAGATAATACGTTGAATGAAAATGAAGCGTATTTTCAGTATAGAGTCAATCTATTTCCGGGTATGAATGAAAACAATCATCCGTATATTATCTCTACTCAAGTATCACAACTCGCCAATCCTGATCCTTCTGGAGCAAAGGCTACTTGGTATCAATTTAGGATCCCTATCAAACAATATGATCATAAAGTAGGTGAAATAGGCGATTTTAGAAATATTCAGTTTATTAGAATGTTCTTAACAAATTTTTCTGATAGTGTAATTCTTCGTTTTACCGAAATGGATTTTATTAGAAATCAATGGCGAAAGTATGAAGGTTCAATACAAGGACCTACGGATTATTTGCCTCAAGATAATAATGATAATGAATTTTTTAATATTGGTGGGGTAGGGCTCGAAGAGAATGCATCCAAAGTGCCCGTAAATTATTTAACACCTCCTAATATTCTGAGAGAAGTAGGAGTAAACTCTACAGCCAATCCAATTCAATTGAATGAACAAGCATTGCGAATGAATTTTTGTAATTTAAAAGATGGCGATGCCAAAGCTTGTTTCAAAAATCTTCAATTTGATTTTAGACAATTCAAAAAATTAAAAATGTTCTTCCACGCAGAACAATCGACTGTTCCAAATGAAATATTGGAAGATAATGAAATTTCTGCTTTCCTTAGATTGGGCTCGGATTTCAAAGAGAATTATTATGAATACGAAATTCCATTGAAAGTAACACCTGCCGGAACTTATGTAGATGCCAGTCTAGTATGGCCTGACAGCAATCAAATGGTTATTACCTTAGAAGATTTGGTCAATGCAAAATACAAGCGAAATGCACAACGCTATCCTGTCAATACCCCTTTTGTAGATCATTTACCTACAAGAAATATTACCGTTGTGGGAAATCCCGATTTAGGCTCGGTAAAAGTAGCTATGATAGGTATTAGAAATAGAGCACTTAATGACCCCAAAAATTTTATTTCAAATGATGATGGTCTGCCCAAATGTGGCGAAGTATGGGCAAATGAATTGCGATTGGAAGGTTTGAATGAGGAAGGAGGAACGGCGGCTTTGGCCAATATTTCTTTAAAATTGGCGGACTTGGGAACTGCAAATGTAACCACATCAATGCATACCGTAGGTTTTGGACAAATCAATCAACGAGTAAATGAACGAAAACGAGACGATTATTTACAGTATAATTTTAATACGCAGCTGCAATTAGGTAAATTTTTCCCAAAAAAATGGGGGGTTCAATTGCCATTTTTTGCTCAATTTGGAAGAGAATCTTCTACGCCTCAGTTCGATCCTTTTTATTTAGATATCAAAACAAAAAATCAACGAGACGCGATAGAATTAGCCTATGGATCGGATAGTGCCGATAGATATTATGAATCTATTTTGACCACTCAAACGAGTTCGGGATTTAATTTCTCGGGAGTACGAATATTACCAGAGAGCAAAAAGCCTGTTTTGCATCCATTTACTATTCGGAATTTTTCGGCTTCGTATGCTTTTACATCCAATATAAAAACGAGTCCTTTTGTTGAAAAAGACTGGGTGAGAACGTATTCTGGGGAATTGCAATACAATTTTGCTGCACAGCCCAAGTATATTGAGCCATTTAAGAAATTGATAAAATCAAAAAGCAAAAGTTGGGATTTTATTAAAAATATAAACTTCAATTTGGTGCCTTCTACGATTTCGGTCACGAATCAAATTAATAGACAGTTTGGCGTTTTTCAGCAGCGCAGATTGCCAGATGAATTGCGTGCAATGGAGCCACAATATTTGAAGAATTTTACTTGGAATAGAAATTATAGATTCAGTATCAATCCAATACGTCCTATGACTATTGATTTTTCGGCTAAGAATCTTGCCCGAATCGATGAGCCACAAGGTGGACTCAATAGACAAGAGGATGTAGATTCCATTTGGCGAAATATTAAAAGATTTGGAAGAACTACGCAATACAATCAAACGTTGAGTGCCAATTATAATTTGCCAATAGCTAAAATCCCTGTTTTAGATTTTATTACTGCATCGCTTAATTACAGTTCGGGGTATAATTGGAATACAGGACCGCAAATAATTGGTAGCAATGGCGAATTTATCCAAAGTCCTCAAGGAAACACAATAGACAATTCACAATCGATAGGCACAAAGGCAAATATCAAGATGAATCGTTTTTATCAAAAATTTGCTGCGCTCAAAAAATGGGATGTTGAGACCCGCGATCCTTTTGCCAATATGAAAAAAGAGCAAAAAAACGAGCGAATAGAACAGAATAAAACACAAATTCAAACATTTGAAGAAAAGATAACCAAGGCTTATGAAGATTTGGATAAATTGAGAGTTGAAAAAAAGGAAATAAAGAAAAATGATACTATGGAACGAAAGTTGAAAAAACAACTTTTGAAACAGAAAAAAGAAAGTATCAAAAAACAAAAAGCAGCTATCAAGGAACTAAAAAAACAACGAGATGCTATCTATTTGCCTCCTTCTGCAATAATTAAAACAGTGGTACAGCCTTTAATGGCAGTACGCGATATAGATTTATCTTATCAAATTGATAATAAAACAACCTTACCAGGTTTTAATCAAAAAACTAAATATTTTGGTGTTGATTTTGACCAGCAAAATCATCTTGATCCAGGATTTGCATTTGGTATGCAGCCCGGAATTCCACTTTTTGCGCCACCCGATAAATTTGGTATGATGCGCTGGCTCGAAAATGCTGGAAATAATGGAATGATTACAAAAGATACCTTGTTCAATATGCCAATGATGCAATCCAATGTAAAAGCATTTCAAGCGAGATTGGTTTTAGAACCATTTAAATCTGTAAAAGTTAACCTTAATTGGAAGTCGTCTTATACTCAAAATTATACCGAAATTTTTAAATTTAATAGTCAAACCAATACATTTGAGCACCTCAATCCTATAGAATCGGGCAGCTATACGTATTCGGATATTAATTTATTGACTTCTTTCAATAAATTGAGAAAGAGTAAAGGGAATAATAATTTGGAATTGTTTAATCAAAATAGACAAACCTATGCCACTATTTTTCACGAAGGAAATTTAAATAGAATCCCTTCACCGTATTTTGATCCAATTGATAGTGTTTCACTTAATAATTATTATATGGGGTACGGCCCACTTCAGCAAGATATACTTGTAAACTCTTTTTTAACAACCTATCGTGGCCAAGAAGCAACTCGAGGCAGCGATGTGAGTCCTTTTTCTCGTGTTCCATTGCCAAACTGGGATTTGACTTATACGGGGATAAAGGACATCCCTGCTTTCAAGGATATTTTTACCAATTTTACGATTAAGCACGGTTATAATTCAGAAACCACTATTGGCAATTTTACATCGGAATTGCGCTATTTTGGAGATGGAAGTATCAAAAATCCAATTCGAATTGATAGCTTGAACAATAATTTTATTCCATTGTATTATATCCCTTCTATCTCAATGACAGAATCATACAATCCATTGATTGGTATTGATTTTAGACTAAAAAATTCATTGAAATTTGGATTCCAAATTCGAAGTAGACGACAAGTAATGATGAGCTTGATAGACTATCAAATTACCGAAAATGAAAGTAATGACCTCACTATGAGTTGTGGATTTACCATCAAAAATTTAAAATTGCCAATTTCCAGAAATGGCAAAAAAATAAAACTGGAAAACGATGTGAATGTAGATATTCAATTCACTATGGGTGACAATGATATTATCAATTATAGAATGGGACAAAATATTGAAACCGTAGTAGGAGGGCAGTTTCGCTGGACCTTATCGCCAAAAATTGATTATAAGGTAAATGACAAGTTCAATGTATCTATATTTTATAATCACACTTATACTCAGCCAAAGCTGAGCAATGCCTTTCCCCAAACCAATATTGCGGGTGGAATAAAGATGAATTTTTCATTAGCTCCCTAATTTATGATACTGATAGTTCCTTTTTTTCTCAGATATTTTGCGGGCAAAAATGTAAATGCAATGGCACTCTTTCCATTTATTTTGGTGCGAGATATTGATGTAAAAAAAAATATAGCTACTATCAATCATGAAAAAATACATTGGAAACAACAGATAGAGTTGTTTTTGCTATTATTTTATATGTTGTATATTGGCTTTTATTTTTTATATCGTTTCAGAGGTATGAATCATTTTAATGCCTACATGTCTATTCCCTTTGAAAAAGAAGCTTATCGAAATCAAGAAAATTTATTTTATAGAAATAATAGACCTTTTTGGGCTTGGTTAAATTATTTGTAATACCGTTTATACAATCAATATAGTCCAATCTTCGTTTCTCTTGATTGCACTATTTGCTTGTTATAACGGCATTTACCACTCTAAACTTTCAAAATAGTTTGGA
>CAZUUI010000151.1:0-5289 GCA_964622955.1 uncultured Chitinophagaceae bacterium
ATGAACAAAATTGCCACTCAAATCATCATTTAATCTCTCATAATTAGAGATTTTTAGCGCGTCCAATAATTTTTTCACCGCTATAGCGCCCGTGCTGTTGATAGCGTCCACTATTATTTTGGGATTGGACTGGGCTATAGCTTCCTTTTGTGTCCATTTTGAATGTAAAATTTTATCAATATGACGGTCTATCAGCGTATCATTTTTTGATATTTTACCCAAATTATCAACGGATTCAAAATCCAACGTGTCAATTTTTTCAGCCATTTCAATGATTTGTTTGCCTTGTGCATCATTGATAAATTCCCCAAAATGATTGAGCAACTTTAACGCATTCCATTGTTTGGGGTTGTGGCTGGCGGTGATGATGATGCCACCATCGGCTTTCAATTCATTTACCGCAAATTCTACCGTAGGCGTGGTAGAAAGCCCCAAGTCAATAACATCAATACCTATACTACACAACGCACCACTCACGATATTCGAAATCATTTCTCCCGAAATTCGAGCATCTCGGCCTATTGCCACCGTCGGTTTATTATTTTTCGCTTTTATCTGCAAACCATACGCCAGCGCATATTTCAAGGTATCGATAGGGGAGAGTCCTTCGCCTTGCTTGCCTCCGATAGTGCCTCTAATTCCTGAAATTGATTTTATTAATGTCATATTATATTTTGAATGATTTATTTGATTAGAATATGTTTTGATTGCCCCAGTGGAGCTTGTATTTGAGGGCTTCCAAGAAGGAATTGTCTTTTACATTGAGGATTTTGAAGGTGTTTTTGGCTTTTTTTACCGAAATCAAATGATTGGAAGTGATATAAGCCAATCGAGAATCGAGTGTACATAAAAATTCGGGTGTACGACCTTTTATTTCAAAACTCAAAATCACATCATCGGGCATTACAATAGGCCTAATATTCAAATTGTGCGGCGCAATAGGTGTAATGACAAAATTGTGCGATTTGGGATGTAAAATAGGACCACCACAGCTCAGCGAATAGCCCGTAGACCCCGTAGAAGTAGCTATAATAAGGCCATCGGCAAAATAATTATTGAGAAATTCGCCGTTTGCATAGACCTTTACTTCTATCATCGAAGAGGAATTGGCTCTTAGAAACGTCAAATCGTTCAACGCAATATTTTCATTGATAAAAATTGGTATATTTGAATTGACTTCCAGTAGCATACGTTCTTCTATTTCGTATTTTCCATTCACAAAATGTGAAATGGTTTGAAAGAGTTCTTCTTTGTTTGTATTCGCCAGAAAGCCCAACCTACCCAAATTGACTCCCAATACAGGAATGTCGGTATCTTTTGTCAAAATAACCGTGTCTAGCATCGTGCCATCGCCACCCATACAAATGATTAAATCGGGTTTTTGTAGAATCAAAGACGAACGATCTTCGTATGTTTTTTCAAATTTATGTTCTACCAATTTTTCAGCAATCTCAGAGAAAATAGTAAATGGAATTTCATTGGAATTCAAATATCCTATCAATGATAGAAATAGTTCTCTATGAATTTCCTTTATATCTCTTGAATAAATAGCTATAGTCATATTTTATATTTAATACTAACCCCAAGATTAGAAAATTAAAAAATTAACAAGCAAATGTACATAAAATTTTTCTTCAATAAATCAAAAACAGAAATTTAAACGAATCATACCTAAAAAATAGTTCATTTTTTTTATTTTTTTAGGGCGCTTTGCGTGCTATTCGCTCTATCTACTGCGCTTCGCTTCGTAGGATGCCGCTACTATCACGAGCGCATCTTACATATAGCTGTTCCAAATATAATTAGTTTTGGGTTTATCATTTACTATCTGGGCTATTTTTTTAAGAATTGTATTTTTGATTAATAAAAGATAAAGAACTCTTTTATTTTTTTATTTGTACTTTTGCATTATCAAATTTAATGAATTTTATTCATTTTTAACATCATTTTATGAACGAACAGGAATTGCTAAAAGCAAGCACACACAGAGATAGAGTAAGCACTGTGACCGAATCGGGAAGTCGAAAATGGGTTTTTGCCCAAATGCCTCACGGATTTTTTTACAAGATTAGAAATGTGGTAGCACTTTTTTATTTTGCTATCTTTTTTGGATTGCCTTTTGTGAAAATTAATGGAAATCCACTTTTTCAATTCAATATTCCTCAAGCTAAATTAATTTTGTTTAGCAAAATTTTCTGGCCTCAAGATTTCTTTATATTTGCTATTTCTATGGTAGCTTTTATTGTGTTTATCGTGTTGTTTACCATTGCATTTGGACGTTTGTTTTGTGGATGGGCTTGTCCGCAGACGTTCTTTTTGGAGTTTATGTTTAGAAAAATTGAATGGCTCATTGAAGGAAATCCAATGCAACAAAAAAAGCTTAAAGAAAGCGCTTGGAATTTTGAAAAAATATGGAAAAAAGGGCTGAAACATTTTATATTTATAGCAATTTCCTTTGCTATTGCTAATGTTTTTCTTTCGTATATTATTGGAATGGATGCGCTTTTGGAGAAAGTTACAGGGAATATTTTTGATAATTTTCCTACGTTGTTGGGTTTAATTATTTTTACGGCTTTATTCTATTTTGTGTTTTCAAGGATTAGAGAAATTGTTTGTACTACCATTTGCCCTTATGGAAGGTTACAAGGCGCTATGCTGGACAAAAACAGTATGCAAATTTCCTATGATTATGTTCGTGGCGAGCCAAGAGGAAAATTCAGCAAACATCGCGATGATTCGTTGGGAAATTGTGTAGACTGCCATAAATGTGTGGATGTTTGCCCTACGGGAATCGATATTAGAAATGGTGCGCAAATGGAATGTGTAGGTTGTACCGCTTGTATAGATGCTTGTGATGAAATTATGGAAAAATTCAATTTTGAAAAAGGATTGATACGGTATGCTTCCGAAAATCAAATTAGCGAGAAAAAACCGTTTGAATACAGCACTCGTATGAAAGCCTATTCGGTTGTTTTGTTGATTTTGGTGAGTATTGTAGCTGTTCTCATATATCGTATTCGTGCTATAGATACTTATATTGTTCGCACCAAAGGTCAATTGTATCAAGAGGTTGGCACCGATACGCTCAGCAATATGTATACCCTTAAAATCATCAATAAAACCGATAAAATAGAAAAAGTAAACCTTACGCTAGACAAAAAAGAAGGAATTATCCAGTATATTGGTTATAATGAATTAGTTTTGCAGAAAGAGAAAGTGAATGAATTTACGTTTTTGGTAAAATTTCATAAAGGCATTATCAAAAAACGAAGTACACCCATTGTTTTTGAAGTATGGAAAGGAAAAGAATCGCTTCAAACGGTGAAAACTAGTTTTTATGGACCGTTTCAATAAAAAAAATAATAGTATAAAAAGTAAAGTATGAGCTGGGGCAAAGGAATTTCAATATTTATCATCGCATTTATCTGCATAATGCTTGGAATGGTATGGCTAGCTTCAAAGCAGTCCATAGAAATGATCGATAGCAATTATTATCAAAAAGAAGTGGCGTTTCAAGGCGTTATCGATGGCCGCCATCGTCTCGAAGAAGCATTGGGGGGCAAAGCCTTTATCCTCAATTTACCCGAAAAAATTCAATTGCAATTTCCCGTAGCAACGGTTTCAAAAATTGATTCGGGATATATAGAGCTATTAAAATTGGATAATCAAAAATTTGATATGAAAGTAGCGTTGAATCCCAATACTGAAGCGGTTCAAGATATTCCCAAAAAAGATTTTGTAGCGGGGAAATATCGCATTCGTGTGTTTTGGAGCAATGAAAATAAGACGTATTATCACGAGGATGATTTATTTTTCTAATCACTTGTTGATTTCAGATGGAAATATCTCAGTTTCTTTTCAATAAATTTTACCTCGGTTTTTCAATTGGATTTTTGGGGGCATTTCATTGTGTGGGTATGTGTGGCCCGTTGATTTGGTCGTTGCCTATCTACAAAATGAGCCTTTTAAACAGAAATTTGTATTTTGCTACATATCATATCGCACGGATTCTTAGCTATGTCTCATTAGGGATTTTAGTTGGAATTTTTCAAGCTTGGCTTCCTTTTCAGCACATTTTTAGTATTTTATCCATTTTAGTAGGACTTTTGTTTATGCTCAATCTGTTTTCGGTTTCCATACCTTTTTTGGGCAAAGCAAATCAGCGATTCAGCCAATTTATAGCCAAAAAAACTTCTTATTTCTTTTCCCAAAAGAAAACCTTGTATTCTTTTTTTATGCTTGGATTTCTCAATGGATTGCTACCTTGCGGCCTTGTATATACAGCCTTGGCGAGTACATTAACCCAAACCAATTGGTCCGATAGCGCCTATTTAATGCTTGCTTTTGGATTGGCTACATTTCCCATAATGTTTGCGGTATCTATTCTTGGAAATTGGATAACGGATAGAATTCGTTCTCGCTATCAATTTCTTACCAAAATTGTGATTATTATTATTTCATTAATGCTCATTTACCGTGGTGTCTCAGGTTTGATGCCTGCTTCCAAAACCGCTCCTAATAAGCCTGCTATTATGGATTGTCATTAGTTTGGTTTTTATATTTCCAAAGCGTATAAATACTCAATCCCAAAAAAGGAAGGGTAGAGAATAGTATTTTTGGATTCATTGATATACAGCCAATTATAAACATAAATCCCAAAAGTATACTTAAAGAACCAATTCCTAAATATAAATATCGTTTATTGAAAGGATTTTTAAAAATGGATATTAAAATTAAGAGTTGTCCAATGATGGGAAGAATTGTGAATGGATGTAAAACTGAAATTGGATTTGTAAATAATTTAGTAATTATTTCAAATTCAGCTTGAAATAGAAATGTGCTTTGTTCGTTGCCCCATTCCAAATATCCCATTCCAGAAAATAGGATTAAGAATATGCCAAGAATTTTATGATTCATTATGTAGCTGTTTTTGAATCACAAAGCTAAATTAATTTTATGATTTTCTGTTTTTAATTTTACGTAGAAAAAAATTGTGTACATTTGTTGCATGTATTTAAAAAGAGTTTTTTTATTGCTTTTACTTGCTAATTTATTGTCTTGTTATCAGGAAATAAATAAAAGTAAGGATGTGCTCAAATTCAATATTTCCCAAGGTTTGAGTTCGTTGGATCCTGCCTTTGCCAAAGATTTGAGTACTACGTGGATGGTGGGAAATATATTTGATTGCCTTTTTACATTGGATAAAAATACGGTGCTTAAGCCACAATTGGCCTCGCATTATGAAGTGAATGCCGACGCTACTTGTTATACTATTTATATGAAACGAGG
>CAZUUI010000152.1:0-5287 GCA_964622955.1 uncultured Chitinophagaceae bacterium
AAGGCGATAACGTAAAAGCAGTAATCAAAGAAGTAGAATTGAGAAATAATCTACCAAGAATTATTTTGAGTAGAATAGACCCTTCATTATTAGAAGCGATGTTGTCTCTAGAAGTTCCAGAAATTATTGATGGACTTATCGCTATAAAAAAAGTAGTGCGTGAACCAGGTGAAAAAGCAAAAGTAGCTGTAGAAAGTTATGACGATAGAGTAGATCCAGTAGGCGCATGTGTGGGAGTGAAAGGATCTAGAATACATGGAATAGTAAAAGAATTGCAGAATGAAAATATCGATGTGGTAAATTATACCAATAATTTTGCATTGTATATTCAACGTGCTATGGCACCAGCTGTTATCAATTCTATAGAAATAGACGAGAAAAACAAGCGTGTAAAAGTATGGTTGGAGCCCGATCAAGTTTCACTTGCAATAGGAAAAAACGGAGTAAATATCAAATTGGCTAGTAAATTAATCAACTACAAAATTGATGTGTACAGAGATATAGATAATGACGAAGAAGATATCGATTTGGATGAGTTCAACGATGAAATCGATCAATGGATTATTGATGAAATCAAAAAAATAGGATGTGATACTGCTAAGAGTGTATTGAGCTTGAGCATTGAAGAATTAGCCAAAAGAGCAGACCTAGAAGAAGAGACGGTAAGAGATGTGATGCACGTATTAAAAAATGAATTTGAAAAATAAGAAATCTTTTTTTTCATTCAAACAATAACAATTTTAAAATAATCAATGGCCGAACAAAAACCAACAAGATTAGCCAAAGCGGCGACCTATTTCAACGTAGGTAGAGAGGAAATTTTGGAATTTTTAATTTCAAAAGGATTTTCTATTGATAATAATCCTAATGCTAAGATTGAGGATGCTATGTTTGCTGCGCTTGCAGACAAATATCAAGTAGAACATAATCAACGCGAGGAGTCTAATTTATTAGGCAAGAAAGAAACTGTAGTGCCACCTACTCCTGTTGTAGAAGTGGTAAAAGAGGTGAAAGTAGAAGTGAAAAAAGAAGAGCCCGCTCCCGTTGTAAAACAGGAAACGCCTGTTGTAGAAGAAATTCAACCTCCCGTTGAGCCAATTGAAGAAATTGTAGAGGAGTCAAAAATTGAACCATCAAAAGTAATTTTGACGGGACCAAAGGTTTTAGGAAAATTGAATTTGGAGGATTTAGAGCCAAAGAAAAAATCTAAATTTAAAAAAGAAGAGCCCGCTCCTTTGGAAATTCCAAAAGTTGAGGAAAAGGTTGAGGAAATTGTAGAGGAGCCTAAAGAAGAAATAGTTGTAGATGAAGTTGCAGCAATAGAAGAAGAAAAAACAATTGTTGCTGAAAAAGATGCAATTGTTGAATCGCCAAAAAAAGTAGAACAAGCGGTAGAAGAATTAGAAGAAACAAGTGTAGAGCATATTGCTACTAAATTTCAAAAATTGGAAGGCGCCAAAGTTTTGGGTACTATCAATTTGGATGAATTCAAAAAGAAAGAACCTCAAAAGCCTGTTCAAAAGCAGCATGACAAAAAACGTACTCGTATTACCGATAATAAAACAACGGGTGACAAGACACGTGTAAAATTTGACAATGCTTCAAAAGAAAATGCATTCCAAAAACCTAAGAAGACTTTTGATAAAGATAAAAAAGAAGTTAAGAAATCGGATGAGCCTCAAGTATTGAGCGAAAAAGAAATTGAAGACAATATCAAGAGAACCGAAGCGAGAATGAATGCTTCGTTGTCAAAAGGTCAAAGACAAAAAATTAGAAAGAAAAAACGTGAAGAAATTCACGAAAAACTTCGTCAAAATGAAGAAGTAGAAAATGATAAATTGCTCAAAATTACCGAGTTTATTACCGTAAGTGATTTGGCCAATTTGATGGGACTTTCTGCTACACAAATTATCAGTTTCTGTTTTGGAATGGGTGTAGTAGTATCTATCAATCAACGTTTGGATGCCGAAATCATCGAATTGATTGCTTCGGAATACGATTTTGAAGTAGAATTTATTTCTATCGAGGATAGCAATATGATTGAGGAAGAAATTGACGATCCCGAAGATATGGAAAGTCGTGCACCTATCGTTACGATTATGGGTCACGTAGACCACGGTAAAACTTCATTGCTCGATTATATTCGAAATGCCAGTGTAGCCAAGACAGAAGCGGGAGGAATTACCCAGCATATTGGAGCGTACGACGTACTAGTTCCAAAATTAGATAGAAAAATTACCTTTATCGATACGCCAGGTCACGAAGCCTTTACGGCTATGCGTGCTCGTGGTGCTAAATTGACCGATATTGCGGTAATTGTAATTGCTGCAGACGACAAAGTGATGCCACAGACTCGTGAGGCTATTAGCCACGCACTTTCGGCCAATGTACCTATGATTTTTGCTTATAACAAAATGGATAAAGAAGGTGCCAACCCCGATGGTGTTCGTACTCAATTATCCGAGATGAATTTATTGGTAGAAAGTTGGGGTGGAAAATACCAAGAACAAGAAATTTCGGCTAAAAAAGGAATGGGAATCGAGGATTTGCTCGAAAAAATTCTTTTGGAAGCTGATATGTTAGAACTCAAAGCCAATCCAAAAAAACTGGCTACAGGTACTGTAATAGAGGCTTCTTTGGACAAAGGAAGAGGCTACGTAGCCACGGTTTTAGTTTTGGGAGGTACGTTGGAAGTCGGCGACTTTATCGTAGCGGGCTCTTGTTATGGAAAGGTAAAAGCAATGACCGATCACAAAGGAAATAAAGTGAAAAAAGTATTGCCGGGAGAGCCTGTACAAATCTTAGGTTTGAATGGTGCGCCATCGGCTGGTGAAGTTTTCCGTCAATTCAACGACGAACAAGAAGCCAAACAAATAGCTTACAAACGTTCGCAAATAGAGCGTGAACAAGGAATCCGTACTAAAAAACACATTACGTTGGACGAAATTGGAAGACGTTTGGCATTGGGTACGTTCAAAGAGCTCAATATTATTATCAAAGGAGACGTGGATGGTTCGGTACAAGCATTGACCGATTCATTGATCAAATTGTCTACCGACGAAATTCAAGTAAATATTCTCCACCGTGCGGTAGGAGCTATCTCCGAGTCCGATGTACTCTTGGCTACCGCTTCGGATGCCATTATCATTGGATTCCAAGTGAGACCAAGCGCACAAGCCAAATTATTGGCAGAGAAAGAACATATCGATATCCGCCATTACTCGGTTATTTATCAAGCTATTGATGAAATCAAAGCCGCTATGGAAGGAATGCTTGAGCCTACTGTGGAAGAAAAAATCACAGGAAACTTGGAAGTTTTGGAAGTATTCAAAATTCCAAAAATTGGTTCTATTGCAGGATGTATGGTTAAAGACGGTAAAGTATACCGAACCTCCAAAATTCGTATTATACGCGAAGGTATCGTAGTACATACTGGCGTTTTGGATTCATTGAAACGATACAAAGACGATGTGAAAGAAGTAGTACACGGACAAGATTGTGGTTTGAATATCAAAAATTACAACGATATTCAATCGGGCGATATCATCGAAGCGTACGAAGAAATAGAAGTAAAGAGAACCCTATAATTTTTTTAGACTATTCCCATTATGAACTATCAAGAAGTAATTAAAGAAGTTTGCCTCAAAGATGAAAAATTTGTAGTATTTACAGCCGAAAATAGGGCTGTGGTACGAGAGCTTCCGCCCATCCTCAACGATAGATTTATCGATGTGGGAATTACCGAACAAAATATGATAGGAATGGCGGCAGGAATGGCTTTGCGAGGTCGTGTGCCTATCTGTCATGCCCTTACCAATTTCTTATTGTTTCGTGCCTACGAATTTATTAGAAATGATGCAGGAATTCCGCATTTACCTGTAAAATTGAGTGGTTGGATTCCAGGATTTTTGTCCGATGGAAATGGTCCAACGCACCAATCGTTGGAAGATGTGGGGATTATGCGCCTTATCCCAGGTATGCAAGTATTTTGTCCTTCGGATAATGATGATATGGTAATGATGCTCGAAAAAGTATGGAATTCACCCAATCCTTCTTATATTCGTGTAAATCCTCGCCCTGCCAAAATCAAACATACAACTCCGTTTGAAATAGGAAAGGCCGAAGAATTGGCAGAAGGAAAAGATGTAACTTTGCTTGTATACGGATTTTTGCTAGAAGAAGCCCTTGTAGCCAAAGAAATTCTTGAAAAATCGGGCTTATCTGTAGGACTTGTAAATATGCGTAGCCTTCAGCCTATCGACGAAGAATTTGTAGTAAGCCTCAAAAACAAAACCGCTAAATTAGTAGCCATAGAAGATCATTTCCAAGTAGGTGGACTCTATTCTATTCTATCCGAAATTATGGTTAGAAATCAATATGTAATGCCCCTTCAAAGCATCTCTATGGGCGCTCGTTGGTTCAAACCGGGTTTGCTTTCCGAAGTCCTCGAATATGAAGGATTTACAGGAGCAAAAATTGCCGCTAAGGTATTGGAGGATAGGGGGTAGATTTGAGATTTTAGATAATAGATATTAGATTTCTTGTAGGGGCGAAAAATTTTTCGCCATGCAATAGCATCATTTTGCCAACCCCCAGCGCGTCATTCCGTAAAAGTAAAATGCTTCATATAGCAAGTATTCATTTTATTTTATGCGGAATCTCAAACTGATTTAGATTTCTCGCACGGCTCGAAATGACAAAACCGCATTTGTTTGAAACGGAACACATTCTAATCACCAGCCCAGCCCGTTCCCGAATTCCCGAATCCTGCCTCTCGGGATAGGCGCAAGCTCTCGTGACTTTCGTCATCCTCGATTATTTTCAGCAACAAATTTCTTTTTTTCTTGTAATCTCCTTTGAAAATTTATCGGGGATCTCTAATTTAGATTTCTCGCAAATATAAAATGGACCGCACTGCAAGTTTTCATTTTGTTTTATAATGAATTTCAATCAAAATTAAATTTCTAACACCGCCTGATGCAAATATCAAAAAAAGTGATCGTGTAAAAATTATTAACATGCGAACTGAAAACAATGCGTTACTAATTTTCATTATGCGATGTGATGCAAAAGTAATTTACAATAAATATTATTTAGACGAAGCCTATACAATACTAATTGTAAACCCATTAAACGCTGCTTCTCGTTTCTTTAGAGATATTCTTGAAACAGGATTATCGAAATTCGTATTCGGTTTTGGAAAAGCAACTGAGGCAATTGGAACCCAAGGAAGAAAAGTTCAAAGTGGCAGTATTGGATTATACCTTTTTGCTTTTGTTTTAGGAGT
>CAZUUI010000153.1:0-5284 GCA_964622955.1 uncultured Chitinophagaceae bacterium
AAATCCATTTTGAAATTTTTGTATAATCAAATTGGCGAATTGAATATTTTATAAAATTTATTATAAATGAAGAAAAGAATCATAGTAGCAGGAAACTGGAAAATGAATAAAACAATGGCTGAAGCAATTGCTTTTTTTGAAGCAATGGAGTCTTTGACCTTAAATAATGTAGAGGCAATCATAGGATTACCAGCTATTTTTGCATCACAAATAAAAAGTCAATTCCCAAATTCAAATGTAAAATTGTCGCTGCAAAATGTAAGCGAAAAAAACAACGGTGCTTTTACAGGGGAAATATCGGCGAGTATGATACAATCGCTTGATATTCCATATTGTATAGTGGGACATAGCGAGCGAAGAAGCTATTATCACGAAACGGATGAATTGATTTTTCAGAAAATAAAACAATGCCTTGTACACCAGATTACACCTATTTTTTGTATTGGAGAAACGCTTGAAGAACGCGAATTGGGCAAAACATTTGATGTGATAGAAAAGCAATTAGCAAGAGGATTGGGCGATTTGAATGCATCCGAAGTACAGCATTTATATATCGCTTATGAGCCCGTATGGGCTATAGGTACAGGAAAAACAGCCAGCACCGAACAGGCACAAGAGGTTCATTTATTTATATATCAATATTTACAAACAAAATTTGGCACGGAAACCGCTTCTCAAATTCCATTGTTATATGGCGGTAGCTGCAATACTTCCAATGCCGAAGCCTTATTCTCTCAACCCAATATTTGGGGCGGACTAATAGGTGGTGCTAGTTTAGATCCCAATTCATTTATAGAATTGGTGGAGATAGGGAAAAAATCCTAAAATGAAACGAATCAATGTAGTTGGAACTTCGGGGAGTGGAAAATCAACATTTGCAAGGGAATTAGCTCATTTATTACAATTTGATTATGTAGAAATGGATGAGTTGTATTGGAAAGACAACTGGGTTGAAAGCAACGATGAAGAGCTCACATTAGCAATAGAAAAAGCCTTAAACAAAGAAAAATGGGTATTAGACGGCAACTATAATAGAATGCAATCTATTAAATGGAAGAAAATAGATACATTGATTTGGCTTGATTATCCATTTTATATAGTATTTTTTCGTGTTGTAAAAAGAGCGTTAATACGTTCAGTTACTAGAAAGAAATTATGGAACACCAATAATTTCGAAACGTTTTCGAAGCTTTTTAGCAAAAATTCAATTGTGCTTTGGATGATAACTTCATATCCTCAAATGAAAAAAAGGTATTTGGCTATATTTGAAAATTCTAATATCTTGCCAAATGTAAAAAAAATCAGATTGACTTCTCCTCAAATGGCAAAGAGATTTTTGGAGGAGATGAAAAAATAATTTTATTTTATTTGTAACTTTTTCTTTACTTTCGTATCTAATTTCAAAATAACATAAAATTAAAAAAATGAAAAAAATAGTAATCGTATGCCTAATGGCAGTAGCTGCGTTTCAGATGAAAGCTCAAACTTTGGAAGAAGTTATCAATAAAAATATCGAAGCCAGAGGCGGAAAAGATGCACTTGCCAAATTAAAAACCATAGTAATGGAAACAGAGATAGATGCAGGTGGACAAAAAATCCCAATGAAAACGTATCTTGCCAATAAGAAAGGATTTCGTATGGAAATGACGATGATGGGAATGGAAAATAATATGGTAGTAAACACTAAAGAAGGCGCTATGTTTTTCCCTGTACAAGGTCAAAAAGCTCCTGAGGCTATGCCTGCTCAAATGGTTGCTTCGATTCAATCTCAATTTGATTTGGCAGGAGAATTTATAGGCTGGAAAGAAAAAGGATTGAAACTAGAGCTACAAGGTGAAGAAGAAATAGAAGGTACTATGTGCTTCAAAATCTTATGTGTATATCCAAATAAAAAAGAAAAACGTTTTTTCATTGATAAAGAATCGTATTTAGTTATTAGAGAAAATGAAAAATTTGAAATTAATGGAAAAGAAGTAGATGGAAACCAAGATTATGGAAATTTCAAAAAAGTAGATGGATATACATTGCCATTTTCTATGACTGGCCAAATGGGCGGTATGAAAGTAACCAAGTATACAATTAACTCTGAGTTGAAAGATTCATTGTTTGAAGTAGCTAAAAAATAATTTATTTATAATTTAAGATAAAGTAAGGCAAGTTTTGATTGAAAGCTTGCCTTTTTTTATAAACCTAAAATCTATTGTATGAAAAACTCTATACTCAAAATAAGTGCATTAATTGTCTTTTTTGCTTTTCGAGCGCAAGCGCAAGATGGCATTAATTCGGCTACATTCAATAATATTCAAGCCGTTTGGTACGGGCCTGGAACGTTGAGTGGAAGAATTACCGCTATAGAAGGTGTGTATGACGATCCCAAGAAAATAGTAGTAGGAACTGCGGGCGGTGGCGTATGGATTACCGAAAATGGCGGTGCTACATTTAAAAATAAATTTGAGAAATACTGTCAATCTATCGGAGCGATTGCTATTGATCAAAAAAATCCTAAAACTATTTTTGTAGGAACTGGCGAATCTAATATGAGAAATACCGTAAGCTATGGCGAAGGGATGTATGTGTCTCAAGATGGCGGGGGCAATTGGAAAAAAATAGGGCTGGATAGCACCGAGCATATTAGCAAAATTCTAATTGATCCTACGAATTCAAAAGTTGTATATGTATCCGCTCCGGGACCATTGTGGAGCAATAGCGCTCATAGAGGTTTGTACAAATCGGAAGATGGCGGGCAAACGTGGAACAAAATTTTATTTGTAAATGACAGTACAGGTTGCGCCGATATTGTAATGAATCCTAATAATCCCAACGAACTTTTGGCTACTACGTGGCAGTTTAGACGTACGCCTTTCTCCTTCAATTCGGGTGGAAAAGGAAGTGGACTTTTCAAATCGATGGATGGCGGAAAAACGTGGACAAAAATCACAAAAGGACTCCCCGAAGGCGATATGGGGAGAATTGCATTAGCGCTTTCACCTAGCAAACCCAATCATATTTTAGCTATTGTAGAATCCAAAGTTACAGGATTGTACGAAAGCAATGATGGTGGACTTTCTTGGGCAAAACAATCGGCTACTTTGAATGTAGAAGCCAGACCTTTTTATTTTAGCACTATAGCTTTTGACCCAAAGGATGATAACCGAGTGTATAGACCAGCTTACGAATTTTCGATAAGTAATGATGCGGGTAAATCGTTCACAGAAGCGTCAAACGAAGGCGTATGGCTTCATAGCGATCATCACGCCTTGTGGATAAATCCCAATTATACTAATCAATTATGGGTAGGAACGGATGGCGGCGTGTATCTTAGCAACGACCGAGGGGCTTCTTGGTTGTTTTTGCCAAATCTTCCTGTGGGACAATTGTATCATGCTACGTATGATTTCAAAACGCCTTATAATGTCTATGTAGGACTTCAGGATAATGGGAGCCACATGGCGCCTTCTCAAGATTTTGGAGGTGTAAATAATGGTTCGTGGCGAGCGCTTTTTGGGGGCGATGGATTTTGGGTTCAAGCCGATCCTGATGGAAAAACCGCTTATGCGGAATATCAAGGTGGAAATGCTTATCGCATCGATTTAGCTTCGGGAAAAGGCAATCCTATTCAACCAACAGTGACCGACAAAGAAGAAAAATTGAGATACAACTGGAATACGCCATTGGTTTTGGGTGCAAAAAATCCAAAAAATTTATATATGGCTGCGCAATATTTATATAAATCGACCAATCAAGGTAAAGATTGGAAACGAATTTCACCCGATTTAACTACAAACGATCCATTGAAACTGAAACAAGAGCAAAGTGGTGGATTGAGCGCGGATAATACTTCGGCCGAAAATCATTGTACCATTTATACATTGACCGAAAGTCCGTTGGATGAAAATATGGTAGCAGTAGGTACGGATGATGGGAATCTTCAAATTACGTTAGACGCTGGATTGACTTGGAAAAATGTAAGTGCCAATTATGCGCAATCAGGTATCCCAGCGCAAACTTGGATTACAAGTATTGAATTGTCAAAATTTGATAAAAATGTAATCTATGCTACATTTGACAATCATTTTTATGGCGATTTTAATACTTATGTAGCCAAAAGTACCGATTTAGGAAAAACATGGACCAAATTGAGTACGCCTGATTTGAAAGGATTTGCCAGCAAAATTAAAGAGGATACAAAAAACAAAAATTTATTGTTTTTGGGAACCGAAAGAGGTTTGTGGATTAGTACCAATGCAGGTAAATCGTGGTTTAAATTCAAAAATAATATGAACGAAATGGCTATGGTGCGCGATATTCAAATTCATCCAAAAGAACACGATGTGCTCGTAGCTACACACGGAAATGGCTTGATTGTATTGCGAGACATAGAGCCTATGAGAGCAATGGATAGCAGTATTGCTTCCAAAACGATTCATGTTTTTGAAATTGCCGATTCGGATATTTCGTATGGAAATTTCATTTCTGGATTTCCGTTAAATTTAGGTTGGGAAGCACCCAATAAAGATGAATCGGTAGCCTTTAAATATTACTTGAAAAAAAGAATGATTTCGGGCGATGTAGAAATTATAGTAAAAGATATGAAAGATTCTGTGATAAGAAAAATGGAGGGAAGCAATAAAAAAGGAATCAATGAAGTGAATTGGGATATGCGTATGACACCGCCAAAAGTAGCAAAAGGAGGTTCAAAGCCAGATTATGGTGGGTTTATAGCGCCGAAAGTCTTGCCGGGAATGTATAAAATTGTATTTAAAATAGGCGATAGCACGTTTGAGCGAAAGATGAATGTAAAATTGAATCCAAAAAGTACGATGACCTTGGAAGATTGCAACAAACAATTTGCGGCAGCCAAACAATGTATGAAAATGCACGAAAATTTAGCAGTTTTGGTAGATTCGGTAGCGGTAGTAGAAGCTAAATTAAAAACAAGCGGTGTTCAAAAAGATATCGATTCTATTGCTTCGTTCAAAAATACGCTTTTAGCTACGAAAAATACATCCATTTTTGCAGACGAAAAACGATTGCGAGAAGAAATTACAGAGTTGTACTCGAAGATTTGCAGTCAAGAATCCAGCCCAGGAAACTTACAAATAGAAAATTTGAGCAAACTGGAAAAAGAACTGGAAAAGTCAAAAGCCAAATGGCTCAAAATCCGAAAAGAAAATAATTGGTAATTCAATAACCCTCAAGAAATTGGGGGCTTTTTTATAAATAATCCCTTTTGGTCTTTTTATCCGTATCTTGTGTGCTTATTCAATAAAAAACAATTATATTT
>CAZUUI010000154.1:0-5252 GCA_964622955.1 uncultured Chitinophagaceae bacterium
AACCAACGCTCTTCAAGGGTCACAACAAAATGCGTATTTTCCAAGAAGAAATTTTTGGCCCCGTAGTATGTGTGACCACGTTTAAAACGACCGAAGAAGCTATAGCTATAGCCAACGACACGATGTATGGACTTGGGGCTGGAGTATGGACTCGTGACGCACACGAATTGTATCAAGTACCAAGAGCCATCCAGGCAGGAAGAGTATGGGTAAATTGCTACCACGCATATCCAGCACACGCACCTTTTGGAGGATACAAAAAGTCAGGATTTGGTAGAGAAACTCACAAAATGATGCTAGGCCACTATCGTCAAACTAAAAATATGTTGATCTCCTATAATAAAAACAAATTAGGATTTTTCTAAAAAATAAAATAGAATTCACTTGAAAGCCATTACTGTAAAAGTAATGGCTTTTTTTAAATCAATAAAAAATGATCATCAAACGCGTAACAATAGGCCCAGAGGCAGAAACGATTTTAAATCAATTGAAGAATCAATATGGAGCGCTTCTATTTCACCAAAGCGGTGGATGCTGTGATGGCTCACAGCCAATGTGTTTTGAGGTGGGAGATTTTAAAATAGGAAGTAGCGACGTATGTTTGGGCAAGGTTTCGGAATGTGAATTTTGGATGAGTCGCGATCAATATGAGTATTGGAAGCACACACAACTTCATCTTCACATTGTAGAAGGCAGAGGATCTAGTTTTTCGTTGGAAATACCGCTAGGATATCGCTTTATTACACAGTCAAGATTGTTTACCGATGAGGAGTTGAAACATTTGGAACCCGTCACGTATTTGGAAGATTAGTTTTCCATTCCTTGTTAACCTTAATTTCTTTGTGGTTTTATTGAGTTGTGCATCAACTGTTGATATTGTTTAGGTGTAATGCCTTCGTAGTGTTTGAAAACACGAATAAAATAGTTGCTATCTTCAAACCCCGCTTCGTACGACACATTTTTGATATAGATGTTTTTATCCATCAAATAGCGTTTAGCTAGTTTTATTTTTTCCAAAATGACAAACTCTACGGGACTAATTCCTAGTTCATTTTTAAAAAGTCTATAAAGCGATGATGTGCTCAATCCGGCTTGTTTAGCAATTTGTTTCAGCTCTATTTTGTTTATTATTTGTTTTCTAATGAGCTCTATCACAAATAGTAGCGAAGGGTTTGAAGTATTTTTTTTGTTTTCGGAAATTCCTTTTAATGTCTGAGATTGTATGATTTTTACTATTAACTCTTGAAGCGACAAATCGGCAAGAGTATCTTTAAAAAGAGAATCGCTTTGGCAAACTTGAATAATCTTACTTATACAATGAGCCATTTCGGCATTGTTTTCAAAGAAGAAATTCTGAGCATCGAGCTGCCAATAATTTTCTTGACCTTCTTTGGGATATCTATCATTCAGGACATCGATAATCTTTTGAATTTTTTTATGATCAATAGCCAAGGCGATACATTGAGTAGGATTGTCAAAAGAGGCTTCGGGAAAGTCAATTTTCATTTCCACGTTAGAAGGCACAATAACGGATTCTCCGGGCATATAATCAAATCCATTTTCTTCAAAAAGGTGCATTACTTTTTTCCCCTTGATCATACTAGTTACCACAAGATCGTTGAACTTGAGAGTCACTAGTTCTGATTTTTGATAGGTTTCAAACAAATTGAGTTCACAATGTTCGAGGTTATAAACCGTTCTGTTTTCAACCAAGGTCTTCAATAAGTTTGGAGCCGTAAGTTTTGGCGCCTTTGGAATAGATTTTGGAAACATTTTATTATTATTTGTGACACAAATTTAAAATATTCGTTTTATGTAATCCATTTTATGATGTTAAATATCTATATTTTATAACTATATAACATTTCAAATACTAAGAGAAATAAATTTTACAAAAAGAATAGCTTTAACATTATTTTTGTAAAATAAAAACAAAAATATGCAAAGTATTGAAGAGTTAAGTCTAGATTTTGAAAAACGTATCAAAAAAACAGCGGATGTTTTTGAGAAGATAAAGTTGTACAAAGAGTATAGAAATGCTATTTTTTTGAACAATCAACCTAAAGCATCGGAATTAGTAGAAAAAGCTTACTTGCTAGCATTAGAGACAAATAATCAGAAAGAAATCCATGATATGCTCAGCATGAAAGGATTGAATTATGTTCAAGAACAGAAATACGATCAAGCGCTAACTTGTTTTGTTGCAGCCAAAAAATTTTATTTTGAAAATAATATGAACCGAGATTATTGTAGGTCTTTGGGAAATATAGCCAATATATTTTATTATTTAGGTGCGTTTAACCAAGCGGTAAGTTTGTATAAAGAGCTTTATATAAAACTAACCGATCCTTCGGATGAAGAATTGCGTTATATTACTCTTAATAATTTGATTATCATGTATCAAAACAATTTTGAGTTTTATGAAAGTAGTGAAATACAAATTCAATCAATTATAGAGAATTTGGAAAAACAAGGAAAAGGAACGTCACACTTATATCACATTTCATATTCAAATTTAGCCAATTGTTATCGACTCAAAAAAGAGTATAAAAAAGCTTTAGAGATAACATCAAAAGCTATTAGAATGGCAGAAGAAAATGGCTTGACTAGATTGGTGTACGAATTTACGGCACAGATGGCGTCCATTTATTTGGAAATTAAAGAAGAAGATAAAATGAGGGACTATATTGAAAAGGCTATTTTGATATCTAAGTCAGCAGAAGGAGCAAAATTTGAAAATCCAGCCATTTATGAACAACTTTATTTTTATTACAAGAAACGAGAAGATTATAAAAAGGCTTTGGAAAATCTTGAATATTTTCAAAAATTGCAAAACGAAAAAACACAGTCTATCATTAATATCAAAGTGGCATTAGAAAAGTTAGAAATCGGTAAAGATATTGAAAAGCAATTTGACTTTATCAAAGATTATTTAAAAACGAATTTCTTCAATATGAATCGAGTATTGTTTGAAGAAAATATAAAGGGCCAAACTGTAAAAATATATGTTGATAATATAATTAACATTGTAGCTACTAATAAATACGTACGCGTATCGATGTCTGACAAAAAAAGTATAGTGATTAAAAAAACCTTTAAAGAGATGCTAGAAACGATAGAAGAGCGATTTAAGAACGATCATCTAATGTTTCCGTCAAGTACACGAAAAGAATTGGTAAATCTATATTGGCTATCTAAAGTAGAAAAAAGCAATAAAAAAATATACTTAAATGTTATTGGAGAGGAGTATATGTTTGATGTGGCTAGAAGACAGATGCCTGTTTTGATGAATTTTTTATCAAAAGTGGGATAAAATAATACCACTCAGTATGATTTTTTGTCCACTCAGTATTTTTTAATATTTTTTATTATAAAAAACCTTTTTCTTTGTTAAAATTTTAAAAAACAACGGAAAATGGTAATAGATATGAAAAATCAAGAATGGGAAGTAAAGGAGCGTTTTTTGATTGAAGAAAAAGATGAAATGAGTGGTGGATTTATTAAAAGAATCAAATTTTTCTATTCGAGAAGCGTTGTAAACAAAACAAAAAGTTACTTAAATAAGATTAAATCAAAAATGGAAGAACCCATGTTTCCTTTTTGAAAAATAAACTAAGAAAGACAGAACAATGTTTTTATCAATAAAAAAGCGCTCCCAAAGGGAACGCTTTTTTGTATGTAAAAAATAAATGAAAAAGACTACATCATTCCACCCATTCCGCCACCTGGCATAGGAGGCATAGCAGGCTCTTCTTTTGGTTTTTCGGTAATTACCGCTTCCGTAGTCAATAACATAGCTGCTATTGAAGCTGCATTTTCAAGAGCAACTCTTGCTACTTTAGCTGGATCAATTACTCCTGCAGAAAGCATATTTTCATACTTATCTTCGCGAGCATTGTATCCAAAATCGCCAGAACCTTCCATTACTTTGTTTACAACTACAGAACCTTCCACGCCTGCATTTTCGCATATTTGACGCAAAGGAGCTTGAATTGCTTTTTTAATAATTTCAATTCCTGTTTGTTGGTCATCATTAGCACCTTTTAGCTCGTCCAAACTAGCCAAAGCTCTAATATACCCAACACCACCTCCTGGGATAACACCTTCTTCTACCGCTGCTTTTGTTGCCGCAAGTGCATCGTCTACTCGGTCTTTTTTCTCTTTCATTTCTACTTCGGTAGCCGCTCCTACATATAGTACCGCTACACCACCGCTCAATTTAGCCAATCTTTCTTGCAATTTTTCTCTATCATAATCGCTTGTAGTAGATTCTATTTGCGTTTTGATTTGAGCTACTCTTGCTTGAATATCTTCCGATTTTCCAGCTCCGTTTACTATTGTAGTATTGTCTTTGTCAATAGTAATTTTTTCTGCCGTACCCAACATACTCAAATCTGCAGACTCTAAAGTAAATCCTCTTTCCTCGTTGATCAAAGTACCTCCTGTAAGGATAGCAATATCTTCAAGCATAGCTTTTCTTCTATCGCCAAAACCTGGCGCTTTTACAGCGGCAACTTTCAATGTTCCTCTCAATCTATTTAGAACCAACGTAGTCAACGCTTCTCCTTCTAAATCTTCAGCGATAATCAATAAAGGACGACCTGTTTGTACAGTTTTTTCCAAAATAGGCAAAAGGTCTTTCATTGTACTGATTTTTTTGTCGGTAATCAATACATAAGGATTGTCAAGATCCGCTTCCATTTTCTCACCATTGGTAACAAAATATGGAGAAATGTAACCTCTGTCAAACTGCATTCCTTCTACAATTTTCACTTCAGTTTCCGTTCCTTTTGCTTCTTCAACGGTAATACCGCCTTCTTTTTTTACTTTTTTCATAGCATTGGCGATAAGTCCTCCAATCTCAGAATCGTTATTTGCAGAAATAGTAGCAATTTGTTTGATTTTTTCAAAATCATCACCAACCATTTGGCTCGTTTCTTTGATTCGGCTTACTACTTTGGCTACTGCTAAGTCGATTCCTCTTTTAATATCCATTGGATTTGCTCCGCTTACAAGCGCTTTCAATCCTGGGCCTACAATTGCTTGTGCCAATACTGTAGCGGTAGTTGTTCCGTCTCCAGCTTGGTCATTGGTTTTTGAGGCAACTTCTTTTACCATTTGAGCACCCATATTTTCTACGGCATCTTCCAATTCAATTTCTTTAGCTACCGTTACACCATCTTTTGTAATATGTGGAGCACCATATTTTTTCTCAATTACTACATTTCTTCCTTTTGGACCTAATGTAACTT
>CAZUUI010000155.1:0-1389 GCA_964622955.1 uncultured Chitinophagaceae bacterium
ATGAAATTGACGAACCTAACGTAATATTATTATTGCCCAAAATAGGCTTACCTCCAAGCGTAAGCGAACCCGAAGTTAAGAAAGTCATGTTGTCTCTAAGTGTAAATGCATTTGAAGCTATATTTCCAGTTTGAGAATCGCTTCCAATTTGAATATTTGCAAATCCATCTGAGAAATTCGTCGAGAAATAACTTGCTGGCAAAGAAAGGGTTCCGGTAGCGCCGCCTAGGCCTATTGTTGTAGAATTTGATTTTGGAGTTAAAATTAAATTTCCTAAAGATGAAATTGTATTAGAGGCATTAATTGTAAGTGTATTTCCATAAAAAGAAATAGTTCCACTATTATTTGCTATTAAGTTTTGAGAAATACTTATTGCTGGTCCATAAAGTGTAATAGGACCATTTACTTGTAGCGTTTTGCCTGAAAAATTTGTTGCGGTACTATTACAATTGACACAAGAAACAATATCTATGCCTCCCGAATTATTAGCAGAAGGATTTCCTAAAGTGAGTGCCGATTTAGTATTAAACAACGCTATCCATGTGGTGTTCATGGGCATTGAAGATTGTGAGCTAGATCGAATCGAAAGAGCTCCAGTGCCATAAAACTCAGGGAAAGTGACTCCCGAAGCAGTACTCCAAATAAAATTAGCCCCTTCCAAAGACACATTACCAGTATTCCCATCAATTGTTAACCAATCAATATCTAAAAGTCCTGTATTATTATCATCACTATCTGCATTTATATCAATATTTCCTCCAGCAGTCATAATCCTACCTCTTGTAGAACCTGAATTGGCATCCGTAATAAATCCATTTTTACCCCAAAGTGTAATATGTCCATTTGCAGTTGTAGTAGTCAAATTAACTCCAACACCAATATTTATTTGCCCTCCGTATGCTGAAATTGGACCCGCTATAGTTTGATTGGAGGTAAATGAAACATTAGAATTATTCGTTAACTTGCCTATTGTAAGTCCCGAAATGGTATTCGACATACTAAGAGTAGAAATAGGATAAGAAATAGCATTTGTAAAACTATTGCTAAAGGATTCAATCGTCACTTTGCCCGATGTGTTTACATTAATACCACCTGCAGCGAGCGCTATATTATCCGCAGTTAAAAATACATCACTACTCGAACTTGTAATTGTACCTCCTTGCCCAATATTTATTTTGGATGGCCCTGTGGTTAAACCACTGAAAAGCGCAGTAGATACTTGAACCGCCTTTGTATTCCCATTTAAAGAAATATTGCCTGAATTGGCAAAAATATTCATAATGCCATGGTAATAATTTCCTGCGACTATACTTCTACCTGTGCCCATTGCATTACCGTTTATGACAATATTGCCTCCTCCAGAAGCTATGATATTCAAAGTACCACTAA
>CAZUUI010000155.1:1399-2490 GCA_964622955.1 uncultured Chitinophagaceae bacterium
TATTATCATGAAAACCAAACAAAATACCCATACGATTTCCTGCGGCAGCATTAGTAACCTGGCCGTCCATTTCAATTTTGCCGCTTCCGGCATTGATCGTAATGGTATTTCCATAAGTAGCAATTGCTGCATATCCTGATGCGGCTGCATCCCCTAAAATTTTGATATTTCCGCCAAAAGAGGTTATTGAATTTCGTTCTAAATAGATCCCTGCTGAGCTTAGGGCACTACCTCCATTTGAAGGAGTATAAGAAATCCCTGGAACTGCGTATCCCGAACCTACTGATAGTCCGTTCCATGTAGTCCCATCGCTACCGCCTCCAAGCCAAATGTGCCCGCCTGGAACACTATTTGAACCCGTAATTATTGACGAGCCATTTCGTAAGGCTATACTTCCATTGGTTGAGCCATTATCACTATTAGCCCATAAAATAACTGGAGCGCCGCTGGTTGTAATACTTTTATTAGCTGCCAATATTACATCGCCAGAACCTTTAAGTAAAACACTACCTGCCGAGGCGCCTGCTACTGTATTTAAGTTTTCATTTATTAAAATATCTCCACCATAAATTTGGATTGGACCCGAAATATTTTGTACTGCATCACTAGTTATATTCGAGGTATTGCTTGGTTTTCCAATCGTTAAACTCGAAGCATTTTCAGCTACTATATAGTTTGAATTATATGGAAATGTTTGAGCATTTACAAAGCTAGAAGCAGTAGGTTCATAAACAACAGCACCTATTGTTTTTACTTTAAATCCTTTTATTCCAGCACCTACAAAACTAGAGTATGAAAACTTTACTTGTCCAGATGCTGTCCAACTTCCACTTAGAGGTGACCCTACGTAAATATGTCCCCAGCTTGAATGTCCCATTCCTCCTGCACTAGTTGTGCCTCTATCTCCCGTAATTTGTATATTACCTGTTTTTGATACAATTTGAATATCCCTCGCATTTGTACCAGAAGCAGCTGTTCTATAAAAATTTAAAGCATAGGTGCCATTGCTTTGGGTATTTGTTAATACCCCTTCAATATTAATATTTCCATTTTCCGTCTCAATAGTTGAAGGGTTGGTTATAAATGTAATT
>CAZUUI010000155.1:2500-5229 GCA_964622955.1 uncultured Chitinophagaceae bacterium
CAGTAGATATATTTGCTTGGATCCTAATGCCATCATCATAACTAGTAGAGCACCTTCCATATATATTAATATTTCCTCCAGCTGCATTTATTGTAGCCCCTGAGATTAAAATACCAGGAGCACCACCCACTCTAGCAGAAGCTGCATACAGTCCTGATCCTTTTGTTCCATCAAAATTGCCCCCAAGGGTTATATTACCCCCATTGGATAAAAGACTTGAACCACTATTGAGTGTAATAGCACCTGTTGTACTATTGGGAACCACTACAGCTGTTCCACTAGCATTAGCCCTTAGTGTTATATTTCCATTATTTGTTTGAATTATATCGCTAGCAGATACATCAATATATCCCGTGGCTTGCATTAATATGCCCGCACCGCTAGCAGTAGAAGTAAGGTTTTGTTGTGCAAAAAGATTTCCACCATAAATATTTATAGGGCCAGCAATACTGGTAGTTCGTGCAATAGTAACATCGTTGTTATTGCCAATTTTACCAATAGTCAATTCACTTACTGAAGATGAAAGGTTTAAACTAGCTGTAGAAAAAGGATTTCCAAAACTACTTCCTTCTGGTGCTATTGTAACTTTTCCAGATGTAGTAACTTGTGCATCCGCTAATTCAAAGGTTACTCTATTGGCAATAAAATTAATATTTGAACTGCTGGAGGAGACTAACGAGCCATCTGCACCAAATTTAATTGAATTTGCTGAAGATGGTCTGAAATACATCCCGGTATAATTGGCTTCGTTTCCCGTTGGAATTATATCTGATATAGTTATGGTTCCAGAATTGGATAAAATACTCAAGCTTGTATTATTAGAAACAACTCCTCTTATATTCGCTAATGATCTTCCTCCTCTTCCTGTGATGGTTATATTACCAGAATTTGTTCTAATTAAAGTTCCAGCTCTTAAATCTACTCCCCAAGAAAACTGACCCGAAGTAGACGCATTATTATAAATATCGCCATTTATGGAAATTGTACCTGAACCACTTGTAAGAATATCTATTGATGCGGAAATAATTCCAAACTCTTGATGACCCGCCGAATTATTGGTTCCAGTTGAAGCAAAAGAAGAGTTGATTTCAATGTTCCCTCCCTGAGCATTTATTATTGCTTTGGTTCCAGCTGCGCTATTTAATGAAATACCAATATCAGCAGCTGCGGTCCAAGGTGAATTAGATACTAAATATGCAATATTTGAACCACTTGTAACAGTAGAAATTCCTGCAGCATGTATAATATTTCTTCCATTTAAAGATACTCCAGTACCCGAAGTAGCAGTACTTGTTAGGTTTGCATTAACAGAAATCGTTCCGCCATGAACGATTATTGGTCCTGAAATTGAAGTTGCTCCAGCTAATGTAATATTTGCGGTATTGTTTAATTTCCCAAGGGTTAATCCAGTGATATTATTTGATAATGTCAATCCAGTGATTGGAAATGTTATGGCGCTTGTGAAACTAGTTCCAAAAGGCTCAATGGTAACAGTTCCTGAAGTATTTAAACTATTTGTAAATCCAGCGTTTAAAGTATATAAATCCAAACTATTCGTAATCCATTTAATATTAGAAGTACTGCTTGTAATTGCTGTTGACGCTCTACTGCCCATTCTAGTTCCACTACTTGCTACTCTTATACCATTAGTGCCTCCATTCATAGTAATTTCACCTGTTGTAGCCAAAAAGTCTGTATTTTGTATAAATATTCCTTGAAGTCCACCTCCTCCTGCTCCTGTAATTGAAATTGCCCCACCTCCTGTTGCGCGAACTTCTTTTGGGTTTTCATAATTAAATACAACGCCGTAGCTTGCATTTGATGCGCCTGTAATAGAAATCGCATTACCATCCGCTTTGTCTGAAATTAACTCTAGATATTTACTGCCAGTAGCAATATTGTTTCCTCCTGGATCTGTTAGATTAACGGCATAAAAATGAGTAGAAGAACCTTGAAGAGTTATAGATCCTTTACCAGCATTTGCCAACCATCGGCCATCGGTGTATAATCCAATTCCGGCAACCCCGGATGAAGCAAAAGTGCTTGCCCCTCTTATTATGATATCGCCACCACCTGAATACATTTGAGAATAGCAACTTTGACAATTAAAATACACTCCAATTCCTGAAGCATTACTTGCAAAACCATCAGGAATTCCATCATTAGCTATTCCGCCATTTGCCCCATTATCTAGACCTCCTGCTATTATTATTTTTCCACCGCCAGATAATCCACTGCTTGTACTTCCATTTGCAGTATTAATTACAGGATTGGATAATAAATGGATTCTTCCTTGACCAGAGTTGTC
Organism: uncultured Chitinophagaceae bacterium; assembly: GCA_964622955.1. Taxonomy (GTDB): domain Bacteria; phylum Bacteroidota; class Bacteroidia; order Chitinophagales; family JADJOU01; genus CHPMRC01. The sequence continues at coordinate 4,809 of CAZUUI010000155.1, forward strand.
ACTATCCGCCCAAAGTATAAAATCTCCGTTATTTGTTGTAAATGTTTGGTTGCCACTCGAGTTAATTGCATCTGTAGCTTTGATCAAAATAGGCGCATTGGCTAAAGTCGAGGTGAGGTTGGAGTTTAGTGCAATACTACCCCCATAAACCATTAAACTACCATTGATACTTATGTTAGCACTAAAAGTAATTGCTCCCGTATTAGCGTTACTGCCAATTGTTAGATTTCTTCCAGATTGGATTGAAGAAATAGCTTCAGATTGATTGACTATAAATGAATTTGTATTACCCACAATTGTCAAACTTCCCAAAGTTAATGCGTCAGTGATTACAGAAGCCCTAATGTTAGCTGTTCCAACCACTGATAGTTCATTCCCCGTAATACTCCAATTGGTGCCAGAAGTTCCTGTTTGACCTGAA
>CAZUUI010000156.1:0-5224 GCA_964622955.1 uncultured Chitinophagaceae bacterium
GTAGATTCTGCCAATACAAATTCATCAAAACGAGCCTGAATACCATTGGCAATTTTCATAATCCAATCAAAACGCATTTCCATTGGCATATTGCTCCAATCTTGTTGTGCGGATTTTGCGGCATCGATAGCCAGGAGTACATCATTGGAGTCGCTATCGGGTATGGTAGCAAAAACCTGCCCTGTAGCAGGATTTACATTGTCCAAAACTTGTCCCGAAACAGCGTTTACAAGATTACCATTAATATAATTTTGAATAGGGATAATGCTCATATTTATTAAATGATTATGATAAGCAAATGTACGAAAAATATTACAAGTTATTCAATACAAAATCATTTATTACTTTTGGGAAAGGCATACGAAAAAGTTCTTCCTTTTGAACAAAATCATCAAAATTTTTGACTTTTTTCACTTCCAAAATGGCAAATTTTACATGTGCTTTCACATGACTTAATTTTTGAATTTGCCATTCAGTAAATAAATTTTCTTCAATATGATACGCTCCAAAAGGAGTAAGAATCTTTTTATTTTCAATTTTTTCTTGTTCTATAGTCACACCTTGATAGAGCCCTTGCCATATATCTTTTTTAGTTCTTTGTTCTAAATACACTTTATCATTATAAACAAAGAAAATACAATAAAAGAAACGATCTTTCAAGGCTTTATATTCTTTTTTTACTGGGAAATCAGCTACACTATTGGATTTATATGCCTTACATATTGTTTGCATCAAACAATGCTCGCAATCTGGATTTTGTGGTGTACATACAATAGCTCCCAAGTCCATCAATGCTTGATTATAAATTGCAGATTTACCTTTGGGTAATAATTTATTGGCCAAATCAAGATAAAATTGTTTTCCTCTTGACGAAAAAACAGTTTCTTCCAATGCAAAAATCCTCGCTAATACTCTATATACATTGCCATCTAAGACCGCCACATCTTCATTGTAGGCAAAACTAGCGATAGCTGCAGCTGTATAGGTTCCCACACCGTTCAACTTCAATAAATCATTGTAATTAGTTGGAAATTGATTTTGATTTTCAAAAAAAATCCATTTTGCTGTTTTATGAATATTTCGGGCACGACTATAATATCCAAGCCCTTTCCATATTTGAAATAAGACAATTTCATCGGCTTTTGCCAAAGACTCTAACGTGGGAAAAGTATCCATAAATCGTATAAAATACGGCATACCCTGCGCAAGACGAGTTTGCTGCATAATAATTTCAAAAATCCAGATTTTATAAGGATTTTTGTCCGATTCCCATGGTTTTATTGTTCGATTTGGGATTAATTCGGGAGAGACTATATTCTTTTGAAAAATAGATTTCTCTTTCAAAAATAATTTTTAGATAATTTGCATACCTACAGCACTCGCTATAGGCTTCAAAGATTTATGTAAAGCATCAAATTGTTCAAAATTCAACTGTTGACTGGCATCGCTTTTTGCTACACTTGGGTCGGGATGTGTTTCTATCAATAACCCATCAATCCCCATCGCTACACACGCTCTTGCCAAATCTGCTACACCATATCTGTATCCCATAGCATGACTTGGGTCAAGAATAATTGGCAAATTGGTATGTTCTTTCAAAAAAGCGACACCACACAAATCCAATGTAAAACGTGTTTTGGTTTCAAAGGTTCTGATACCTCTTTCACATAATATCACATTTGGATTGCCTCCGCTAAGGATAAACTCGGCACTTTGAACAAATTCTTGTAACGTAGATCCAAATCCTCTTTTGAGCAAAATGGGTTTACGAGACTTGGCACAAGCTTTCAAAATACCATGATCATACATAGCTTTAGCTCCTATTTGTATAATATCGGAATATTCAATAACTTCGTCTATATGCGTACTATCTTTTGCTTCTGTAATGATTTTTAAGCCATATTTATCGCGCATTCTAGCCAATAAAATCAAGCCTTTTTGTCCCAATCCTTGAAAAGTATAAGGCGATGTACGAGGCTTATAACAGCCCGCTCTCAAAACTTTTACACCTTGTTCTACACAAAACTTAGCCGACATTTCTATCTGTTCTTCACTTTCTACACTACACGGTCCTGTAATCATTAGTGTATTTTTACTTTCGCCACCTATTGCTATTTCATTGCCAATTTTCACTTCACGCAAAGTACTCATATACTCGCTACTAGCCAATTGAATATCTGAAGAAAACGCTTGACTAAACAACACAAAATCAGCGTGTTTTTCATCAATAGACTTCAATGAAGATGAGGTCACCAATACTTCGTGTGTATCAGTTGAAAATGATGTGGCTTGATAAAAATCTCTCAACTCTTGTAAAGGTGCGTTTTTCTTAACGTGAAGTATCATATTTTTTTAGTCTCCTTTTATTAATTTATGAAATGAAATGGCTCCCACCAATTCACAATTCTCATTTTCTACAGGCAAAACCAGCAGAGGAAATGAAAACTGAGATATGTAAGATAACATATTTTTAATAGTAAAAGTTTCTTTTATTTTCTTAGGATTAGAATTAATTAATGTAGTTATATTCATTTGATAATCCAAAGTTTTTGCTAGCAAAGCTTTTCTAATATCGGCATTAGTCACAATTCCTTCAAAATGATTGTTTTGCCCTATACAAAAGACCATTCCTAGCTTATAATCTTCCATACGATGCAATAATGTTTCAAGTGTATCTTCCATACTTATTACAGGCAATTCTTCAACTGGAATCATAAAATCGGAAATCAAACATTCCGAAGCTACATTTTTGCTTTTAAGATTCATTATTGCTGCGCCAATACTCGTATGATTCATCAAATAATTCCCTATTACGATACAATCTACGCCCAAAATTCGCAAGATATAAGCCACTTCATTATTTACACCACCATCTACTTGCCACGAAATTTCGGGAAATGCATTCACTATTTTTCGGATTGTATCAAAATCGCTATGTTTAAAAGCTCCCCCACTAATACCAGGCGTAGTAGTCATCAAAAGTCCGTGGTCTATTTGGTCTTTGTATTTTTCTATTAATTCAAAAATATTGGAATTTCCAATTTGAATGGCTAATCCTATTTTGGTATTTTCCATTTTTGGAAAATGAAAACCTTCAGCTACCGACTCTATTTGTATAGAAATCCTATCTACTTTATTTTGCTCTATTTGAGGATAAAATTTCTCAGGATTTTTTGAAATAATATGCAAATCGATGGCAACATCGGTATGCGATTTGATATATTTAATATCTTCAAATACCGCTTCATTTTCTATACTGTCTATATGACAATAATCGATAGAATACAATGCCAATTCAGAAATTAAATCTGCAATGTCCCTATGTTTTGAAGAATAAATACTTGCCGATAATTGCATAGTCAAACACAAATAAAAAAACTCTTTAAATAAGAATTTAAAGAGTTTTTTATAATTTTAAATTTATTAAAAATAAATATTATTTTCCAGCAGCTGCCTGCGCACTTCTCAAAGCTCTTGGGATTGAGATTGTAACGATAGGAATTGCAGGTGGATTCAAAATTTCAAATCCATCACAAATGATATCTCTAATTCTTAAAGATTTTCCAAGTTCCAAAGGCGTTACATCTATCTCTATAGAAGTTGGGATTTTGTCAGCATCTGCTTTTACTTTGATTTTTCTTTGTTTTACTTCCAATTTTCCTCCGGCTTGTTGACCTTTAGAAAATCCTTTCGTAATCAAAGGAATCTCAGTCTTAACTTTTTTTCCAGCTACTAATTCTTGGAAATCTACGTGAATCATTCTATCATTCACAGAATCAAATTGCAATTCTTTTACGATAGCTTTTTTTGTAGTTCCTGAAATATTCAATTCAAAAACAACAAATTTATCCGTATAGATACCTTTTTTCAAAGCATTGTAATCTACAGCAAAAGAGATATTATCTCCACCACCATACATAACACAAGGAACTAAATCTGAGCTTCTTGTTGCTTTACATGCTTTTTTACCTACTTGCTCTCTCTTTTGAGCTTCTAATTTTAAAGTTTCCATTAATTATAAATTAAGATTTTATTATATTTTTGATAAATAATGAGTGTATCGATTTATATTGAAAAGTGTTCTCTATAGCATTGGCAAATAAATTGGCAATAGTAATTACTTTTATCTTTTGAGATTCACGTTTCAAAGGTATAGAATCCGTTACAATCAATTCTTCTAATACCGAATTTTCGATAGTTTCATAGGCTTTGCCTGATAATACAGGGTGAGTACACAAGGCTCTAACGCTTTTGGCACCTCTATCTTTGATGATTTGCGCCGCTTTGCATAAGGTATTTCCTGTGTCGATAATATCATCTATCAATATCACATCTTTTCCTGTAACATCTCCTATCAAAGTCATCTCGGCTATTTCATTGGCTTTCTTGCGATATTTGTCGCAAATAACCATTTCGCAATTGAATTGTTGTGCGTAAAAACGCGTACGTTTGGTGCTTCCTACATCGGGAGCCGCCATACATATATTGTCCAAACTCAAACTTTGGATATATTTCAAAAACACTGATGAACCAAATAAATGATCCAATGGAATATCAAAAAACCCTTGAATTTGATCTGCATGTAAGTCCATCGTCATTACACGACTGGCACCCGCAGTAGAAATCAAATCGGCTACCAATTTTGAAGTAATACTCACTCTTGGACGGTCTTTTCTATCTTGTCTTGCATAGCCATAATACGGCATTACAACACTGATATACTTAGCTGAAGCTCTTTTCACTGCATCGATAAGCATCAAAAGCTCCATCAAATTATCCGATGGCTGAAAAGTACTTTGAATAATAAAAACGTGATTTCCACGAATACTATCATTAATTACAGGCTGGAATTCCCCATCACTGAACTGATTCACCACGACGTCGCATAGCTCAATGCCCATTTCTTTCGAAATAGCCTCGGCTAATGTTCTTGTAGCGCGACCGCTAATTAATTTAATTTCAGTTTGGTTCATTTTTAAAATTGGTCGGCAAAGATACAACTTTTTTTCTAATTTCCAATAGTGTTTTTATTCCTAGGTGGATTTCGTTAAGGAATATAAATTTTCAAATCTTTATTTGAAACGAATTTATGCTTCACCACTTATTCCTACATTTGATATTTGTCTATTATTTAAGTTGATTTTAAAGTGAATATTACAGTTGCCACCATCACACATTTCAATTAAATAATATCTAAATGACCTTCTTGTTATAACATCATCAC
>CAZUUI010000157.1:0-5166 GCA_964622955.1 uncultured Chitinophagaceae bacterium
AGGAAACAATTTTTTGAAGCAAATCTTTATTCTGTTTTGGACATTTTTCTCACATTATATATTACCCAAAATACGTTTTTTCATTTCCATATATTCAAATCTAATACCGTTCAAATATAAATCAAAAAATAATATTAAAAGAAATTTTTGAACAATCGAATCCAAAATGCATCTTTTGAAATTGAATTTGTAATCCCTTGAATTTTATTGTATCCCACGTTCCAGAATCCTTTGAATCTGGATTTATACCGTTTATACTATCAAAATAGTCCAATTTTTATTGTTCTATTTGCTTGTTGTGAACGGTATTATTCTATATTATTGAGTTCAAAATTGATTCTATCTTGGTCTACGAGTTGTTTGAGTTCTTCCTCACTTGGCAGATAAAGGAGGTATTTGCTCGCAAACAAATTATTATGATCATTAAGGACAGAATATTTCACGATGGTTTCATCTTTTTCGGTACAAAGAAGTATTCCTATGGTAGGATTGTCGTCGGCACCTCGTTTAAGATCGTCATACATACGTACATACATATCTAGCTGTCCTATATCTTGATGCGTCAATTCATCGGCTTTTAATTCTACAATTACAAAACACTTGAGTAGATAATTATAAAAAACCAAGTCTATAAAAAAATCGTGTGTATCGGTTACGATATGTTGTTGTCTGGCTACAAATGCAAATCCTTTACCAAATTCGAGTAAAAAGTTTTGAAGATGATTGATTATAGCTGTTTCGATAGAACGTTCTGTGTTTTTGACATCTTGTGGCAACCCAAGAAAATCAAATACGTTAGGATCTTTGAGAATATTTTGAATGGTAGGTGATTCGTTTTTTAAAACAAGTGGTTTTAAGACTCTTTCAAAAGCTAGGGAATTTATTGCACGCTGCAATTGACGAATATTCAGATTATTATCTATGGTTTCATTGATGTAATAATCTCTTTTTTGTTTAGTATCGAGCCTAGATATCAATCGATAATGACTCCAGCTTAAATTGTGACACAATGTGTCACGAATTGGGAACGCATTGTAAAAAGTACGCATATTGCGAAGATTACTTTCATCAAAACCTTTTCCAAATTCAAGCGTTAATTGCTGTGCTAGATTCTTTAGCGTGGCTTTTCCATAATCGGCTTTTTGATTTCCTTTTTGTTCATCTTCTACAATTATTCTTCCAATTTGCCAATAAGTCTCCAAAAGAGCGGTGTTTACCATTCGATAAACACGTTGCCTTGACTGTACAATAATGTCTTTAATGGTTTGATAAATAAGGTTTTGTTGAACTTCCATAAGAATTTATTTTAAATAAAGATAAAACATTTCATTTGATACATTCTATCCCGCAAATATAAAAAGAAGAATTTCAATTCCAAAAAAAAAGTCCAAAGATTTCTCTTTGGACTTTTTGATATTAGCTTTCGAAGCTTCTTACAACTTTTTCTCTGTAAGCTGCTTTGGTAATTCTATTTCTTTCTCTAACAGATTTTTTGGTGAAAGCCGTACGACTTCTCAACTCTTTAACAACGCCTGTTTGATCAAATTTTTTCTTATATTTTTTGAGTGCTTTTTCTATAGAATCAGAATCTCTTGTATCAATAATTAACATAAAAACATATACCTCCTTTTTTTAGCGACTGCAAAGATAAGGATTTTTTTATTTTTCGTTCAATATTTCTCTAGAAATCACCAATTTCTGAATTTCAGAAGTTCCCTCTCCTATTGTACACAATTTGGCATCTCTATAATGCTTCTCTACCGGGAATTCTTTGATATATCCGTAGCCTCCAAAAATTTGTACGGCTTCATTGGCTACTTTGCAAGCAATTTCGCTGGCATAGTATTTGGCAATAGCCGATTCTTTGGTTACTTTTTTGCCATTATTTTTCAAATAAGCGGATTGATAAATAAGCAATTCTGCCGCTTCGATTTGTGTAGCCATATCCGCCAATTTGAATGCAATAGCTTGTTTATCGGCTATTGGACGTCCAAACTGCTCACGCTCTTTGCTATATTTTACGGCAGCTTCAAAAGCACCCTTGGCTATACCCAAACTCAAGGCTGCAATAGAAATTCTTCCGCCATCCAATATTTTCATCGCTTGGATAAATCCATCGCCTTCTTTGCCCAAAACCGCATCTTCGCTCACTCTACAGTTTTCGAAGATTACTTCGGCTGTTTCGGAAGCACGCATCCCCAATTTATCTTCTTTTTTGCCTGCTTTCAAGCCCGGATTGCCTCTTTCTACAATAAAAGCGGTCATTCCTCTACTATCGAGCAATTCGCCAGTACGAGCTATAACTACTACTACATCACCCGTTTTACCATGTGTAATGAATGTTTTTTGGCCATTGATAACCCATTCGTTACCTTCTTTTTTGGCTGTACACATCATACGCATTGCATCGGAACCTGTATTTGGCTCGGTCAATGCCCAAGCTCCAATAAACTCGCCACTAGCCAATTTTGGTGAATATTTTCTACGTTGCGCTTCACTACCAAAGCTAAATAAGTGCATCGAACACAATGAATTGTGCGCTGCATAGCTCAATCCTACCGAACCGCATACTTTTGCCAATTCTTCAATTGCAATAATATATTCGTCATAAGACATCCCTGCACCTCCGTATTCCTCTGGGATTAACATTCCCATAAGTCCCATTTCGCCTAATTTTTCAAATATATGTCTAGGAAATTCTTGACTTTCGTCCCAAGTTCTATAATGTGGCAACACTTCTTTTTTTGCAAACTCTCTTACAGAGTCTCTGATCATAGCTTGTTGCTCGGTATAACTAAAATTCATATCGTTTTAATTTTTTTGGTTTGCAAATATACTGATATTGGGAAAAAAATGTTAATATATCTTTTTTATTAATGTAGATTAGAGATGTTAGATGTTAGATATTAGATGTTAGATATTAGATATTAGATGATAGATATTAGTTGTTAGTGATTGGTGATTGGTGATTTGAATATCAAAAGAGATCACGGATAAATTTTTCTTAGTTGACTTGCTAAATAGGAAAAATTTTCCGAGATGACGAAGTTTTTAACTGGAAGTTAGATTTAAGGAATTAAATCATAAATTGATTTTGCGCAAAGGATCGCAGCGGTATCCTCCAAAGCTTGCGGAGGAGATACAAGCGAAGAGCACCGTACATACATCCGTAATCGTATCTCATTTGAGGGTAAATGAATACTCAACGGCTGTTATGTCGGTATTTAAAACAACCTGGTTTATGCGCCCAAATAAAAAATTAGAGAGAAAGTTCTTTTTCGTTTGCTTTTTCTACTCGTGCTACTACGCCGATACTTAGCTCATACAACAATACCAACGGCATAGCTACCATAAGCTGGCTGACTACATCGGGCGATGGTGTAATAGCGCCTGCTACAATCAAAATAACCACATAAAGATGTCTTCTATATGTAGACAAAAAAGATGAGGTAACAATGCCCACTTTTGCCATAAAATACATCAAAACGGGTAACTCAAACATAATGCCGCTCCACAGCACGGTAGTGCTTAGATTTTCAAAATAATTGGCTACATTGGGCATATTGGTTATGTTGTCGCTGACTTTATATTGTGTCATAAACAAAAAGGAAATCGGAAATATCAAAAAATATCCAAATGCTATCCCTACAAAAAACAATACAAATCCAAAACTCAAAAGAATTTGTGCATATTTTTTTTCACCATCCTTGAGTGCTGGGCTAATAAATCGCCAAATTTCCCAGAAAAAATAAGGTGCCGAGCCCATAATTCCCAATGTAAACGCCGTTTTGATATGCAGATAAAATTGGCCTGCAATTTCGGTATTGATTAGTTTGATGTCTAATTTATCAAAACAAAAATCATTGGATAACTTACAGAAAAACTTATAACTCCAAAATTCGGGACTTAGAGGCCCAAAAAGAATTTGATTGAACACAAAACTGCTAAAAATAAAGATAACAATGGTAAGTATTATCGTAAAAATACACGCCCGAACGAGATGCCAGCGCAATTCTTCAATATGGTCAAAAAAGCCCATTTCCTTCATTTCCTATCTTTTTTTATAATCTAAATTAAATGATAGGTTTCTTATCCAAAGCGCCTTTCAATGAATTGATTACATCAATTTCTGAAGCATCAAATCCTCTAATTTCAGCCAAATGACAGCTCAACAAATCGGCAAAATGAATTTGATAAAAGCTTTGTTCTATTCTATTTTTACCTTTTGAATTGATATTAAATATGTGCGGTGTATATTTTTTCATTACCTCTTCATTCAAAAGTTTGCGCTCTTGATTTCGTTCATAATCACTTCCATTGTTCAAAAACAAAACTGCCAATTTATCATTATTATCTCTCCAGCCTACCATTTCATTGTGATTCATTTCGGGAATCACGTGATGCCAGCAAAGCATTTTTGAGTTTTCGTTGATTTGCTGACGATAACGAACCGCTACGCCTTCAAAATTTTCTTCACTGTATATTATTGGTAATTTATCACTGATTTTTTCAGCCAATTCTTTGGTAATTTTATCCAATTTTGGTTGTTCTTTTTCAAGAAGTGCAATGGACTTGAAAATCTCTTTTGATATTTTTTGAGGAATAATCTTGTAATATCCCAAAACGTGCGCCAACTGAACCATTGAATATCCTAGGCAACTTCTTGGAGGCATTCCACCATCTATTTGAATATAATCCAATCCATTTTTTTTGCAAAAATCAATCATTTTGCCGCCACTGCTAATACATACAATAGGTGCTCCCAGCTCAAATGCTCTGTGAAGTACATACATCGTTTCTTCGGTATTGCCACTATACGAACAGCATATTACAAGCGTATTTTGATTTACAAATTTTGGCAGAAAATAGCCTTTATTTATCAAAATTGGTTTTTTGGCACTGTCTATCGAAAAATTATTGATAATTGTGGCTCCAATACCACTTCCTCCCAATCCTGAAATCAAGACATTTCTAATGCCATTTTTAGGATTTAACTGCGCTTTTTCAGCAATTTCAAAAGATTTTTTTAATTGATTTGGAAAATTCAAAACCAATTCTCTCATCGTTTTCGACATAAATTATTATTTTAGCGGTCGCAAATATACAATAATTTTGATAAAATGGCGTCGCATAACGAAATTTGTAAAAACGTGGAAGAAATAGTCA
>CAZUUI010000158.1:0-5164 GCA_964622955.1 uncultured Chitinophagaceae bacterium
TTGGTAAGTAGCTGTATCAGTTTGTTTTCTTCTTTTTTGCTTATATCATACCATTTTTTGGAAGGATTGATTTCGGCTTTTGTAAGGAAATATTCCCACAGTCTATTTGGGATGGGTTCTGGTTTAAAGTTGGTGACTAAGGCATTGCCATGGAGTTGTCGGTTGGACGTAATTCGCTTTTGTACGTCTTGTTCTTTTTCGTCTCCTAACCAATTTACAGATATATCAAATTTGTAGTTTTTTTCATTGAGGTAGAATGCGCCCCAGGCCGATAATTTCAATATAGCAGGACCGCTCAAGCCCCAATGAGTTATTAGTAGAGGACCTGATTCTTTGAAAGGACTTGAGATAATTTTGATTTGTGCCTGAGGTACGGAAAGTCCCATAAGCTGCGTTAGTGCCTTGTCGTCAATTTTGAAAGTAAAAAGCGACGGGACAGGTGCAACGGTGGTATGAGGAAGCGATTGATTGAAACAATTGAGCTCACGCGCTTTTTGTGTGCCACCTATTGCTATTACTACAAAGTCGTATTGAAGGGTTTGGGAATTGGTAGTAAGTTGGTATGAATCTGAAATTTGTGAAATATCTAAAATTTCGGTATTCAGGAATATTTCAATATTCGGTTTGTTGAGTTCTTTTTGAAAGCAATCGATAATGGTTTGAGAGGAGTTGGTTGTAGGGAAAATTCGTCCATCTTTTTCTATTTTGAGTGCTACACCTCTTTTTTGAAACCAATATACTAGGTCGTTTGGCGAAAAAACATCAAAATTGTTTTTTTGAATCTTTGCTCCACGAGGATAATTTTTTGTGAATTGAGCTGGAGATAGGTACTGATGTGTTACATTGCAGCGTCCACCGCCACTAATTTTTACTTTTTTGAGAAGTTCGTTACTTTTTTCATATATATGAATGGTCGCATTTTTGTTTTCTGCCAATTTAATACCACAGAATACGCCCGATGCTCCTCCTCCTACAATGGCTATTTTCACTAATTTTTTCGATATAATTTAAGTAATAATGAATATACAAATCCTGCGATGAGCCAAAAACCAAGTTTTTTGACTAATGCAATACTCGTTAACGTATCGCCACTAACTAATGGGATAAGAACGCCCATTGCTAAAAACATTAAAATGCCGTGAAATAAGCCTTGTACAATCCAGTGATTTTTATTCATCGTTTGATATTTATATAAATACAAATATAACGCTAAATCAATGTATTGAACATAAAAAAAGCTGACTTTTTGAAAAGTCAGCTTTTTGAAAATTAATATTAATACCGTTTATACAATCAATATAGTCCAATCTTCGATTCTCTTGATTGTACTATTTGCTTGTTATAACGGCATTTACCACTCTAAACTTTCAAAATAGTTTGGACTATTTTGAAAGTAAGATTGGTATAATGTGAAATCTTGAGAACTATAGGCTCAAAGTAGCCAATACGCTGTTCATATTTCTAACAGCATCGGCACTTTTAGCAAATAATGCTTTCTCTTCGTCGTTCAATTCTAATTCAACGATTTTTTCCCAGCCATTTTTTCCAATTACTACAGGTACGCCCAAGCAAATATCATTTTGTCCGTATTCTCCGTCTAATTTTACACAACAAGGGTAAACTCTTTTTTCGTCTCTAACGATAGATTCTACCAATGCCGCACCAGCCGCTCCTGGAGCATACCAAGCCGAAGTTCCCAATAAAGCGGTCAATGTAGCTCCTCCTACCATAGTATCTGCCGCTACTTTTGACAATGTTTCTGCCGAAAGTGTTTTGGCTACAGGCACTCCTTGGCAAGTAGCCAAGCGAGTCAATGGAATCATAGTAGTGTCGCCGTGTCCACCTATTACTGTAGCTTGTAGGTCGTGTTGTGAACAACCCAATGCTAACTGCAAATATGTTTTGAAACGGCTGCTATCCAAGATGCCTCCCATTCCAATAATTCTATTTTTTGGCAAACCTGTAGACTGCAATGCCAAATAAGTCATTGTGTCCATAGGGTTTGAAATTACTACAATAATAGCTTCTGGAGAATGTTTCAAGATATTTTCGCAAACACCTTTTACAATCCCAGCATTAATGCCTATCAATTCTTCACGAGTCATTCCTGGTTTTCTAGGAATTCCAGAAGTAATTACTACTACACTACTTCCTGCTGTTTTTGAATAATCATTTGTACTACCAGTAACTTTGGTGTCAAATCCAAGAAGCGAAGCTGTTTGGGTCATATCCAATGCTTTTCCTTCGGCAAATCCTTCTTTGATGTCCAATAAAACCAACTCTTCGCATAGTTCTTTTCTGATAATATTATCGGCACATGTAGCGCCTACTGCACGTGCACCTACTACTGTAATTTTCATTTGCTATTAAATTTATTAAGTTAAAATTTTTGAAGGTGCAAAATTGAGTACTTTTTTTTAAATAATCCATTAAAAATGAATAAAAATGTTATTTTTGTATAAAATAATGTAGAAAAAGCCTACAGAAATTGTAAAATTGATATATACTTATAATTCTTAATGATTTAGATAATGAAAATTGCTGTTTTTCCGGGTTCATTTGACCCCATAACAATAGGACATGTAGATATTCTCAAGCGAAGTATTCCTTTGTTTGACAAAATAATTATTGCAATAGGTGTCAATACACAAAAAAAGTATCTTTTTCCGCTAGAACAGCGTATGGCGTGGATAGAAAAAGTATTTAAAGATTATAAAAATGTAGAAGTAGCCCACTATCAAGGCTTGACTATTAATTACTGCAAGGAGCGTGGCGCAGGTTATATTCTGCGAGGCATTCGTTCGGCGGCGGATTTTGAGTATGAAAAAACCATAGCGCACCTCAATCATAGTATGAATACAAACCTTGAAACTATTTTGATGCTTTCTCCGCCCGAATATTCTTCTATTTCATCTACTATTGTCCGTGAAATAATTTTGGGAAAAGGCGATGTGTCTATGTTTGTACCTGCTGAAATTGCTAGCGAAATGACATTACCGCAATAAATCAAACGTGCTTGTATATTTCTTCAAAACACCTTCTTTGCGATAGACTACCGTACAAAGATAACTGCCGTTTTGTTGAAATTCGCCTTTGTATTTGCCATCCCAGCCTACTTGGTCGCCCAATCCATAATAGACCATTTCCCCAATTCGATTAAATATCGTCATAGAAATTATTTCAATCGTTTTTTGGAATTCGGGTTTGAAGACATCATTCCTAAAATCTCCGTTGGGTGAAAATGCAGTAGGTAGCGCAAAAAATCGCTCTTTTTCTTTTGGAGAAATTCTAAAACTTGCATTGGATATACAATTATTGCTATCAATAGTTTTAAGCCAAATATCAAGTTCTTTGTCCATCAAAAAGGTGATGGATTTTGTAGAATCATTTTGCCAGCTCCATTGGTATTTTTTTGCATCAAAATTGCTAAATAGTTTGATAGAATTACCAATATATTGCGTGGTTTTTGGGGAATCTAATATTTCAAGAAAGGATTTTGAAAAAATAGTTAACGTTACTTTTTGCTGGGTACTATCACAAGTTGCCAAATTTTGGAAAGCTTTGGTAATTGTAAAAGTGGTATCTTTTGTGTAATATTTTGATCCAAAATAAACCGAATCACACTCCCTTTTTATCGTATCTTTTAAGATTGTGGTTTTGAAAATTTTAATGGGTTGGTGTCTTAAAATACTGTCACAACCATTTGAAGCCGAGATTAAAAAGTCTACTAACGTGTCGGAATAATACGTTGTGTTTTTAAATTCATAAGAATTGCAACCTATTAAAACAGAAGATGTGTCATATTTGGGCGCTATAAATCTGATTTTTTGTCTAATTTCTACAGAGTCACAATTTCCTACGTGTGTTTTAAAGGTATCAAGGATTAAGGTATCTTTCTTGAATGTTCTACCTAAGTATAGTACTTCTTTGCAGGAAACTATTTCGGAATTTGTTTTTGAATAAAAAGGTTCGGCGTTTTTTGTAGTGATTTCTGCTGAATCCATACAATTGTCTTGACTCATTTTGACTTTGTACACGCCACTTAATACAAAACTTCTATCTTTTTGTGTTATTCCATTATCCCAAAGATAAGTTTCAGTAGGCGAAATTGGTTTTTTGTGTTTTTTTTGAGCGGTTAAAATTTTGTTGGATTGGTCGCAAAAAACATAATCCCCTGTAATAAAAACATCGGGGCAATAGATTAAGGTTTTGATGACATTGCTGGCCGCTCCAACAGCTGTATTTTTGCAAGAAAACGAATTAGGATGATTTTTAAATATCGCTTTTAGATAAAGGGTGTCATAGCCACAAATCCCAAAATTGGAATTGCTTTTTGAAAGGTCATTGATATTAAATTTGACAGGAGCTACATCCAAAAATGCAGGTGTAAAATTTGTGAGAGGTCCTTCGCAAGGATTGGCGTTATTGAGTAATAGAGAACCATTGGCAACAGATGATACACCGCTACTGTGACGCACGGCATACATACCGTCGGTATTATTCATAGAAACTCTTAAATGTTTAAATACATCCCGACACTTTGAACAATTTTTGAGAGTAAGAACAATGCTGTCAGTATTGCTGGAGCTAGAATTGCCATAAGCACCGATAGTTCTTTTGCAACTAGATTGCATTACATAAAGCGTGTTTCCACTTTGACAAAAATTGGATAAATCATACCGTTTTGTTACGGTTTTGCTATGAAAAAAAATTACAGTTGCATTTGGAGGCAACGTATCACTGGGATCAATAGCCAAAACATTCAAATTATTGCATCCTGTGTTTTGTCGTATAGAATCCATAAGCCCATTCGTAGGTGTTTGAATTCCACATATACTAGTTCCGATATTGATGTGTCCATCTTGCCCGGAGTTATTAGCATTATATTTTAATTGAATATCGCTGGCTTTGAATCCCGAACCTGAATTGAAAATCAAAAATTCATTATCTGCTTCCAATCCCGAGCCATTGCACGCATTGATGAAAATTGCTTGTATTTGAGGGCAAATGTCACAGGGAGTGGCAGATATGGAAGATTTGATGCTGGTAGTAGCAATTTTCATGCCTTGACCTGCATAAGGGTTAAAATTGGCAACCGAATCCCAATAAAACTCTATACTATCAATTCCCAATGTGTTTTTGACATCGGCAGAAAATTTCATAC
>CAZUUI010000159.1:0-5149 GCA_964622955.1 uncultured Chitinophagaceae bacterium
CTTGAATGGATTTTTCAAAACTAAGATTGACAATATCTTGAGCCGTTTCAATTTTTTTAGTTTTAATATTATCAAAAAATACAAAATTGGGTTCCGATTTCAAAATTTGATATAATACAATACTTTTTGGAAAATCATAAACTACTTTTTCTGATTTTAATTCATCCCAAACCATTTCTTCAAAATTTTTCATCCAAATGTCAAAAAATGTCGCCATATTGCTTTCTTCATTGTAGAAAAAATCCCATTTTTCGAGTTCTTTGATAATTGTATTTTGTCTATTTATAGGATTTAACATTTCTAAAAAAACAGGCGTAAATTCTTTTGCCATCAATCCAAAATTATCGCCTTGCAAGTTTTTCATATCATGAATGGAGTATTTATTTTTAAGAGATAAAACCTCATTGATACGTCTATTTCTATATGCTTCAAAATCGCCACTAGAATAATAATGCGGATAGCTATTATCGGTAGGATGCTGATTGGCACTACTTACAAATCCTCTTTCTGGATTCAAAATATATGGATTTTCTTGAATTGGAATAAAATTGTCCATCATTTGCTCTTTGGATTTTCCTTGTAAAACAAATTTATCCTTGTCTATGGCTGTTTTTGGGAAAAGCCCTTGCTGTTTTATGGCTACATTTCCTTCTACATCGGCATAAATAAAGTTTTGCCCAGGGCAATAAAATGTTTCTAAAGCTTTTAAATAATCTTCGTGATTTTTAGCTTTGTTTAAGTTCAAAAATGTCTTCAATTCATTCGATGCCAAATAATTAGTCCAGCTGAGCGCTAAATCCATTGGCATAGGACTTTGGCTAAATTTCTTGTCATAAATAATAGGACCAAATTGTGTTTCTATGACGGTATCAATAAAAGTACCTTTGCCTTTTATATTTATTTTTTCAATTCGTGAAGTGGAAGCCATTTCTTGACTATCAATTCGATAATGCGTTCGAGCAGCATCGGTAAAATCTACTTGATACCAATTTCGGACATCTCTTCCTGCATTTGTAACACCCCAAGCGATATTTTGATTAAATCCAATTACAATTCCTGGCGCACCCGGCATTGTTACACCATATACATTTTGTTCGTTGGAAACCAAGTGCATTTCATACCAAATTGCTGGTAAATGAAGCTTTAAGTGCGGATCGTTGCACAAAATGGCATTGTTTGTTTCCGATTTGGATTTATGTATTGCCCAATTATTGCTTCCCAAATGTCTATCCAAATGTTTTAAAACTTTTTGTGAAAACATAGCGTTGGCTATCAATTCTTTAGACGCAGAATCTAATGAAGAAGACGTTTTGAAAGGCGTGCCTGAAGGAATAATAGGACTTTGTGATTCTTTGGCATAATAATTTGGATATAATTTGTCAAAAAGTTCTTTTCCGTATGTATTTACAAAATTTGTATTTTCAATATCGGCTTCCATTGCCGTCAATCGCATTGCCATTATTTTTAATAATACTGCCGTATAAATTGGTTGATAATTTCGTGGTTTGAAATTCATTAATTTGTATTCCAAAGGTAAATTTTTGTTGTCAAGATTTGAAATATAAGCATTTACTCCTTTTGAAAATTGTTCTACGGTAGCCAAGGTTCCATCTTTTTTGAATTGTTCCAATAGCGTAGCAGCAGCTTTATTCAATCCCAATCTTCGCATCAGTTTATCATTATCCAATGCCACATCGCCTACAATTTCGCTCAATTCGCCCATTCCACTTCTCGCTTGCATATCCATTTGCCACAATCTATCTTTGGCTTCTACATACCCTTGTAAAAAATACAAATCGGCATCATTTTCTGCAAAAATATGAGGGACGGCTGAGGTGTCAAAATGCACTTCTGCATTGCCTTGGAGTCCTTCAAAAGCAAAATTTTGCTCCATCGGTTCCGATTCATATCGTGCATTTTGAGTAAATCCTGTAAAAGGATTAAACAACATCCCTAAAACGGGTAAGGATTTGATAGAAATACTAAACAAGACTACTAAAACTATGAATAGTAGACTTATTAATGAATTGATTATATTGTTTTTGTTCATATTTTTGATTTATGAATTGAATTATGCGGTTTCTAATGCTCTAAAATCAACAGGGACCAATTTACTTACCCCTTGTTCTATCATCGTTACGCCATAAAGCACCTCCACCGAAGCCATTGTTTGTTTATTATGAGTAACAATTATAAATTGCGAATTTTTGCTAAATTCATCTATGATTTTATTGAATTTAGCAATATTGGTATCGTCCAAAGGCGCATCTACCTCATCAAAAATACAGAATGGAGCAGGCTTGAGTAAATAGAGTGAGAATAACAAAGCTGTAGCCGTTAGGGTTTTTTCTCCACCTGATAATTGATTGATAGTCAATGGCTTTTTTCCTTTTGGTTTGGCGATAATTTCTATATCTGAGTCAATTGGATTTTGCTCATCTACCAAAATTAAATCACAATCATCATCTTTTGTAAACAGAATGCGGAATGTTTTGATGAAATTTTCACGAACCTTGTAGAATGAATCCAAAAAGCGTTCTTTTGCCGTTACGTCTATTTCTTTTATGGTATTGATTAGATTTTCTTTCGACTCCAAAATATCATTTTTTTGCGTTACTAGAAAATCATATCGCTCTTTTACTTCACGATAACTTTCTATAGCCATTGGATTGATTTCGCCGTAGGTTTCCAACCTTTTTTTGATATGGTTTTGTTTTTGTTCCAATTCTTCCAAAGGTGTTTTTACTTCTAAATCCGAATTTAACAACGTATCTAATTCTTGAGAAAATTCTATTTTTAATCGTTCTTTAATGGATTGAAGTTCGAGGCGCATTTCTTGAATTCTATTTTCAAATCCTTGAATCAGCTCCATTAATTGATTTTTCTTTGTCTGAACTAGTTTTAGATCTTCTTCTTTTTCAAGAATTTCACCTCGCAATTGATAATACGTCTTTTCAGCCGTTTCTATTTCTTTGTTGAAACTGTCTTTGTCATTGTAGTTTTCTAGAATATGTAATTCAATTTTAGAAAGTTGCTCTATTTTATCTTTTTCACTACTTTTATTATCACTTAGCTTTGTTTGATTGGCTTCTAATTGCTTTTTTAATTGAAGCATTTTTTCATTAAAGAACGTCAATTGTTGTGCTTTTTGAGCGATTAAGTTTTGCTCTATATTGAAATTTGCTTCTATTTTTGACAATTCATTTTTTTCGTTATTAAAGGTGTCCAAAAATGTTTGAAATGAAGCACTGTTGGACTCGTTTTTGATTTTTAAATCTTCAAAAGCCTTGAAATGCGTGTTGTATTGACTTTCCGTTTGTTTCAATTTTTCGGTCAAATCATTCAATTCCAAATCTTTTTTGATAATTTCAGTTTCAAATTGTTTGGTATTGATATTGGACTGTTCAATAATAAATTGACTTTTCGAAAAAGCTTCTTCCGCTATTTTCAATGATTTGCTCGTTTCTTCAATTTCTTTGGTTCTAGACAAATTTTTAAGATAATCTACTCGCTCCAACAGTTTGTGAAGTTCTTTGTCATTTTTTTGCAAATTCTTTTCTAGCCCTTCTATTTCCGTTTTTAAATTTGCTACGTTCTTATTTCTCCCCACTTGTGCACCATCAAAAAGACTTTTTGCACCACCGTACATACTTTTGCTATCAATGATTTTTCCTAAGTCTTGATAAATAAATCGCAAATCTTTTCCTTTATAGGGTAGAATATCAAAATTTGAGTTTTCGGGAACAATGTATGTATTTGAAAATAAATGAGAAATCAACGGTTTGTATTTGTCTTCTACTTTGATTACTTCTAATGCTGAAACCAATTCGGAGATAATTTCAAATCCTGGTTTAGGAAGACTTTTTATCCATTCCATTACAAAAAAACCAGACTTTCCCGCTTGACTTTTGCTCAAACTTGCAATGGCATTTTGTCCTTCATCAAAAGTATCTACTACAAAATAATTAGCTATATGCGAAATTAAAATTTCAACGGTAGATTTATATTCATCGGCACAATCAATCAAATCGGAAAACACCATTTTCTCTTGAAATGAAGGTACATTTCGTTTCAAATGTTTTATACTTTCTGGGTAGCCTTCTAGATTGTCAATCATCGATTTGAGAAGATTATACTCATTTCGTTTGCTATCCAGCTTGCGTTGCCAGTTCAAAATTTGATTTTTTTGTTCTGTTATCGCATTTTGATTTTCTTCTAATTGTTGAGAAAGTTTTAATTCATCTTCTTTCAATTTTTCTAAAATCGTTTCAAGCTTGATTTTTTCTTTCTCCAGTTCTTTGTGATTTTGGGTAGTATTTTTGCTTTCTTCCGTTATTTTTTTCAGACTTTGTTCAAAATTTTCTTTTTGAATCGTTAGCTGGCTTATTTGATTTTGTAGAATACTTCGTTCTTTATCAAGTTGGTATACAAGTGTTTGTATTTCGGAAAAAGCCTTTTTATCTTTTTCCAATATATCTTTGTTTTCATTGAAGCTCGCTTCTATTTTTGCTATTTCAGCTTTCTTTTTATCGAGTAATTCTTTTGTTTTTGAACCGTCAGAATTAATTTTTTGGAGTTCGTCTTCCAATGCCTTTATTGATACGTTGATTTCGGCTATTTCTTTCTCCATTTGCTCATTCTGATTGAGAATCTCTTGATTCAAATTGTCAAAATTAGCTATTTGTTCTTTCAAAATATTTCGTTCATTCTCATTTTTGCCTAATCCACCTACTAATTCATTGAATTTTTTTTGAATTTCGGTCAAATTCTTTTCACGTTCCAAAAGTTCCAATTTTGAAGCTTGAAGCGCCGTTTCTTTTACTATTATTTCTTTTTCAAAGCCTTCTTTTTTGTCCCATTCTACCTTTTTTTGGTTAAAAACGGTATTGTAATTTTCTTTGTAATTTTTTACTTGATATTTGATAATATCTAAGGCAATTACTTTATATTCGTCTTTGATTTGATTATATCGTTCAGCACGTTTGGCTTGAGTTTCTAGCGTTTTGATATTGCTTTCTATTTCGGCTAGCAAATCCTGCAATCGCTCCAAATTTTCTTCAGTAGATTTCAATTTTTGAAGACTTTCTCGCTTTCTGATTTTATATTTGGTAATACTAGATGCTTGTTCAAACAATTTTCTCCTAGAATT
>CAZUUI010000160.1:0-5136 GCA_964622955.1 uncultured Chitinophagaceae bacterium
TAATCACTGAAATAAAAAATGGAAGTGTCGTAGTAAAAGATATGACCAATGGCGATTTGATTAAGTTGTCGGGAAAACCAATAGGAGCATTATTTAATGATGTAAAAATAGATGTAAATACCACAAAATTAAAAGACTCAATTGCTTCTTGGGTAAATTCAAAACCAATATCTGATAGTATTACTAAATTGATGAAAGATTCGATTTCTACTATTATAAAAAATGGTGCAATTGCAGGAAATGACGCTACACAAGGATCTTTGATTACTATTACAGGTGGTACTGGAGCCGTATTGAAGTCTATGAAAGTAGAAGCCGATACCAATGCAATGAAAACGTTTATTGCTAATAATCTAAGCAAATCTCCTATAAAAGATTCTTTAGCTAATTCTATTACAAATATTATCAATAATAATGGTGTTACAGGAAAGGATATTACCAATGGAAATGGTATCATCGTTACCGGTGGAACGGGTGCTGCATTAAAAGCTACAAGCTTGAGAATAGATAGCACTGCAATAGCTAAAATGATTAATCAATCTCCCGTAAAAGATAGCGTAACTAAGTTGATGAAAGATTCTATTTCTTCAATCATTTCAAATGGCGCTGTAAATGGAAAAGCTTTGACAGGTGTAGGAATAAAAGTGAGTACAAATGGTGCAACTTCAGTATTGAAAGACGTTACTATTACTTGGGATAGTACAGCTATCTATTCAAGATTGGCTTCGGATAGTACCAAATACTCAAAATACAAAAACATGGCTACCAATGGTACAAGTATTTCAAATGATAGCGTAGTATTAGGAGGCACTTTGGATAGAGCTACTAATATTACTACTTCAGCTACCAATACTTTGTCTATCAAAGGCTTGCAAGCAGGAAATGCTAAAACAGATAGTATCTTGTCCGACTCTGCAGGTGTAGTTAAACATATATCTATAAAAGATGTGTTGTCTTCTGGTCCTAATTGGGTAGAAATTACAGCTAGCTATACGGCTAAAACTACCGATCAAATAATATTATTTAGAGGTACTGCCAATGCTACGCTTACATTGCCAAGTGCATCATCAGTTGCAGGAAAAATTATAGAAATAATGAATTATGCGCCTAGCAATAATGAAGTTATTTTGACTATCTCTCCTTCAATTGTTACAATGGGTGCTGCTACAGATCTAGTAGATACAGAACTTGTGAATGTATTGAAATATTATGGAAGCAGTGCAGGAGCTACAGGAGGAAATTCAATTCGAGTATTCTCAAATGGAACTTCTTGGTTCAAATTGTCGAACTAATAACTAACAAAAATTTAACATATAAGGAGGTAATTTATTTTACCTCCTTTTTTTTTGAAAAAAGGCGTTTTATTTAAAAAAAAAAGTTTAATTTTGCACCGCTTTTAAAAAAGTAAAAAAATCTTAAAATGAATTTTAAACACTTTATTTCCATCCTTACATTATTAGTTTCTCTATCTATTAATGCAACTGAAAATCACATAGACACTACTCATACCGCCAATGCTGTTGCTGCCTCAGAACATCACAGTGCTGGACATAATGATGAAAATAAAGCATTTGACCCAGTACCTACCATTATGCACCACGTTCAGGATGCTAATGAATTTCATATCTTAGGTAGTGTATCATTACCTTTGCCAGTAATTATTTACAACAAAACAAAAGGAAGTTTTTTTACTACTATGTCTAGTGCGTTTCATCCTCTTCATGGCGAAGGGGAAGTAGAAGTAGATGGTTATAAGATGGAGCATGCACGTATTCATAGTGTAAATGGAGATGAAATCATAGATTTTTCTATTACAAAAAATGTTTTTGGGATGTTATTGGGAATGATAATCGTTTTTATCATTATGTTTTCAATTAAAGGAAAATACAATACTATTGACAAAGCACCAAGAGGATTACAAGGTGTTATTGAGCCATTGATCCAATTTGTGGCGCATGACATCGCTAGAGATAATATCGGTAAAAATTATTTGAAATTTGTACCTTTCTTAATGAGTGTATTCTTCTTTATTTTGATCAATAATCTTTTGGGATTGTTACCTTTCTTCCCAGGTGGCGCTAACGTTACTGGAAATACAGGATTTACACTTGTATTAGCATTATGTTCATTTTTAATGATTAATATTTTTGCAAAAAAAGATTATTGGGGACATATCTTCAATATGCCAGGTGTACCAAAAGCAGTATTAATTTTGTTGACGCCATTAGAAATAGTAGGATTGTTCATTAAGCCTGTGGCATTGATGTTGCGTCTTTTTGGAAATATATTAGGAGGTCACATTACTATTTTGAGTATTGCCAGCTTGGTATTCATTTTGGGTAGTGCAGGAAAAAGTTTAGGAGGATCATTAGCGGGAGGTGTTATAGCCATTCCTTTATTAATATTTGTTAATGCTATGGAGTTGTTTGTAGCATTCTTGCAAGCGTATGTATTTACTTTGTTGACATCTATTTTTATTGGAATAGCTCAAGAGGAGCATCATGCACATCATTAAAATTATTAATTAATTATATAACCCCTAAAAACAAAAATTATGACTGGATTAGCAGCATTAGGATGCGGACTAGCAGCACTAGGAGCAGGTATTGGAATCGGTAACATCGGTGGCAAAGCCATGGAAGGTATCGCTCGTCAGCCAGAAGCTTCAGGAGAAATTAGAGGAGCAATGATTATCGTAGCAGCCCTTGTAGAAGGTGCAGCTCTTATTGCTATCATCGTATCTTTCTTGTGTAAATAAGCATCACAAAAAATTAGAGTAAAGGATTTGGGATTGCCATTTCCTTTACTTTTATTTAAAGAAAAAAAACAAATTTTAATAAATAATAAAAATATATATAATGATTCTTTTATTTGATCCAATGAGTTTAATTTTGCCAGAAATAGGATATGCTTTCTGGACATTGCTTGCCTTTGCGATTTTTTGGTTTATTCTAGGAAAATTTGCATTCAAGCCTATCGTAAGTTCTATCGAAGCTAGAAATGGTAAAATTGAAGAGGAATTGTTATCTGCACAAAAAGCAAGATTGGAGTTTGAAAACTTGAAGGCAGATAAAGAGAATATGGAAAAAGAAGCTAGAGAAGAGCGTATGAAAATGCTAGCAGAAGCTAAGCAAGAAGCAGAAGCTTTTAGAGCTAATGAAATGCAAAAAGCTAGAGAAGATGCTGCCAAAATGCTTGAATCGGCAAAATCTGAAATTGAAACTCAAAAAAATGCAGCGTTGAATGAAGTGAAAAAAGAAGTAGCAAATCTTTCTATTTCTATTGCCGAAAAACTTGTAAAAGAAAAATTGCAAGCAAATGAAGCGCAAGATAATTTAATTAAAAGTATGATTGCTAGCTCTAATTAAGAGTTTAGGGTTTTTAAATATATAATAAGAAATTAATGGCAACAGAAAAATCAAGCTTCCCGTATTCAAAGGCATTGTTTGAATTAGCACAAGATACAAAAAATCTTGATGCAATAAAAAATGATGTTTCTTATATTCAAGAAGTATTGCACGTAAGTATAGAGTTTAATGATATCATTAAAAATCCTATCTTTAAAAAAGAACAAAAATTAAAAATTATTGATGCTGTTTTTGGATCTCAAATTTCAGCGTCTACTATTCAATTTTTGAAAATTTTGGTTCAAAAAAATAGAATTGCTCAATTAGATTCTATTTGCGAAGGATTTATGAAATTGTATAGCGAGGGCACCAATATCGTATCGTTGAAATTGACTACAGCATCAGCTATTACCGATGAAATGAAAAATCAATTGGCTTCTTCTATAGTAAAAAATGCTAAAGTAGAAATCAAAACCGTAGTAGATCCTTCTATCATAGGTGGATTTATTGCAGAGTTTAATAATCAAATGTTGGATGAAAGTATTTCCACAAAAATTAATAAACTAAAACAAAAAATTAATTCGTAAAAAATTTAAAATTTAATAATAATGTCAACAGCCGTAAGACCAGATGAGATTTCATCTTTAATCAAAGCACAAATTTCAAGTGCCGATTTATCTTCATCATTGCAGGATGTAGGTACCGTAGTTCAAGTAGGAGACGGTATTGCTCGTGTATATGGATTGAACAATGTACAAGCGGGAGAGCTTGTAGAATTTGAAAATGGTGTTCAAGCTATCGCATTAAACTTGGAAGAGGATAATGTGGGAGTTGTATTGATGGGTGCTAGTGAGGAAATTAAAGAAGGACAAAAAGTAAAAAGTACAGGAAAGATTGCTTCTATCAAAGTAGGAGAGTCTATGGTAGGCCGTGTAGTAAATACATTGGGACAACCTATAGATGGAAAAGGTGAAATAGGAGGCGAATTGTTTGAAATGCCATTGGAAAGAAAAGCACCAGGAGTACTTTTCCGTCAGCCGGTAAATGAGCCTTTGCAAACAGGTATCAAATCTATCGATGCTATGATTCCAATTGGAAGAGGACAAAGAGAGTTGATCATTGGTGATAGACAAACGGGTAAAACTACAGTAGCTATTGATACCATTATCAATCAAAAAGAATTTTTTGATAGAGGAGAGCCTGTATATTGTATATATGTAGCTTGTGGACAAAAAGCATCTACTGTAGCAGGAATTGTAAGCACTCTTGAAAAAGCAGGTGCAATGCAATACACGGTAGTAGTAAGTTCTAGTGCTGCAGAGCCAGCTCCATTACAGTTTTATGCACCTTTTGCAGGTTGTGCTATTGGAGAATATTTTAGAGATACAGGAAGACCGGCTTTGATTGTTTATGATGATTTGAGTAAGCAAGCGGTAGCATATAGAGAGGTTTCTTTGTTATTGAAAAGACCTCCAGGTCGTGAGGCTTATCCAGGTGACGTATTTTACTTGCACTCAAGATTATTGGAAAGAGCTGCAAAAGTAGTAAAAGACCAATCTGTAGTAGTAAATATGAATGACCTTCCAGAGTCTTTGAAAGGTAAAGTAAAAGGTGGTGGATCTTTGACAGCACTTCCAATTATTGAAACTCAAGCAGGAGACGTTTCGGCTTATATTCCTACAAACCTTATTTCAATAACCGATGGACAAATATATCTGTCACCTAAATTGTTCGAATTGAGACCGTTGCAAAAGACTCAGATATCTCTTAATTTTATTTTTAAGTGTTA
>CAZUUI010000161.1:0-5113 GCA_964622955.1 uncultured Chitinophagaceae bacterium
TTAACGTCTTTTCCCCAAAAAGTAGATGAGTCTTTTTTTATTGCTAATGATTTAAATGCTTTGATGGTATTTCCCGATAGCCTTTCTACAAACAATCAGGATAATATTAAAATTATTTATAAAAATAAGCTAGGCATGATTAGCAAATCCGAGCTGAAGGATAAAATACAAACAATTTTTGAAATCAAACGATTTGAACAACGAAATATAGATACAAGTCAAATGAACGCTGTAAAACAAGAAGTGGCCTTTGACATTAAAAGCTGGGATGGCAAAGACGAAAATGTTACAAAAGAGACATTGAGTTATGGGATAGGATTTGGACTTGGTATTCTTATGTACGTAATATTAACAATTTATGGAAGCCAAGTAATGCGTGGCGTAATGGAGGAAAAAACCAATCGTATTGCAGAAATTATCATCAGTAGTGTCAAGCCTTTTGAACTTATGATGGGAAAAATCATAGGAATAGGTTTGGTGTGTTTGCTTCAATTTTCTATTTGGGGAATATTGATTATGATTCTCAATCTAGGTGTAGCCTATTTCCTTGGCAATGAAGCGATACAACAATCCGTAAGTACTTCACCTATGGCTGGAAATACACAAATGGTTCTTCAAATTACACAAAACATAAAAGCACTCAATCTTCTTCCAATTATAGGTGGATTTTTGTTTTATTTCTTAGGTGGCTATTTTCTTTATTCATCTATGTTTGCCAGTGTAGGAAGTGCGGTAAACGAAGACCCACAAGATGTTCAAAGCTTGATGATGCCTATTATGATGCCTATTTTCTTTTCTTTTATTTTATTGACAAAAGCGATCAACAACCCCAATAGTACCGAAGCTATCATAGGAAGTATGGTACCCTTTACATCGCCTGTAGTAATGATGAGCCGCATTGTATTTGGTATTCCTGATGGCGTTCCGCTTTGGCAGTTAATTTTGAGTATGCTTATTTTAATAGCTACTACATTCTTCTTTGTATGGATGGCATCGCGTATCTACCGAGTTGGTATCCTTATGTATGGCAAAAAAACCAATTGGAAAGAAATGATTCAATGGATTTTTAAGAAACAATAGCTTTTGGCAATTGAAAGCCATCTATACGCCATTTGGTTTTGTTATCTTTTTTGTATTGAAATGCTATACGATCTTTAAAAATATGACTTGTAGCACTATTTTCGATCTTCCCTATCAAATCAAATGATACATAAGAAACTGCAGTTTCTTCATCTTCAAAAACTTGTATATCTTCTACAGCTACATTTTCTACCTCAAAAGATTCGTAAGCGTCTCTAAACATAGTATATGTAGGATTTTTCTCAAATTCGGGTGTAACAAAACTTAAATAATCGTCACTGCTCAAGTCAAAGAAATTTTCAACAAAAAACTGGGTAAATTCGGTTATAAATGCTTGATGATTGGGATGATAATCTTCATAGGTATAATGGCTCATCATACCTTTTATCCCTACGTCTACCATTTTCATATTGATAAACTCTTCGGATATAAATTTATACAATATTCGACTGTCTACATCAAACATAGTACTAATAATCAATTGATTTTTGATAAAAAGTTCACGAGCATTTTCCAATTCTATTTCTATTTCCTCATCTGTCAAATCCGCTTCGTTTGGAAATTTATGAAAATTTATTTTTTCGTGGATAGTAATTTCAACTTTGTTTTTTAGCTTTTCTTCAAACTCCAAAATTCCATCCAAAAACATACTTTCTATCTCGGGTGGTAAGCCATCAAAAGTCCCCTTAGAGACAATTTTGCCTCCATTCATCTCGATTTTAAGTTTTTTAATTTGATTTTCTAGCTTTAGTTTTTCATCTTCCGATAAATTTTCATCCTCTAAAAAATCATCGTCTTCTGGATTCATTAATCTTTAATTTTCTTATTAAAATAATCTAGCACTTAATAAGTTTACCAAATGATTGCTTGTAGTTTGGCTCAAATCCAATATGAATTGAGGATAAAAACCTATAGCTAGAACTAAAAAGGCAATGATTAAAAGGGCAACAAAATCTATCCCCGATACATCTTGAAATCCTTCCGTTTTGGAAGTTGTAGTTCTAAAAAATGTCAATTGATAAATACGCAACATATAAGCAGCTCCTATTATAATGGTTAGTCCCGCTACAGCTCCTACAAAAGGATTGAAAACAAATACCGACATCAATAAGAGCATTTCGCCAGGAAATCCATTAGTCAACGGTACACTAATTGTGCCTAAAATGATAATTAAGGATAGTACTGCAAATTTTGGAGCTTTTGATGCAATGCCTCCCAATTTTTGAATATTCAATGTTCCCGTTTGGTTCTTGATAATATCTATTACATAAAACAAGCCTAAAATGTTAATTCCATGAACTACCATTTGGATAATACTACCTTGAAGTCCATATATATTAGCTGTGAAAATACCCGCTGCAATTAGTCCTACATGTGAAAGGGAAGAAAAAGCCGCTATTTGTTTTAAATTGTTTCTTCTCAAGGCTATTAATGCTCCAAAAACGACACCAAACACAGCCAATAGTATCGCTACTGTTTGTATCATAGGGATTTTTGCATCGATAAAAGGTACATACCAACGAATCAAACCATACAATCCCATTTTCAACATTATCGCCGATAACAAAATTGTACCTTCAGAAGGTGCTTTCACATAGGTTTTTGCTTGCCAAGAATGGAGTGGAAAAATTGGAATTTTTACTCCAAAACCTACTATCATCAATACCGCAAAGGCAATACTTTGATTTCCTTCTAGGCTTTTTACTACCATTTGTACATATTGATAATTTATAGCTTTGCTATAGGTATTGAATAAGATAAATCCTGCCAAAAGCATCAAACTTCCCAAAAATGTGTATACAAAGAATCGAACAAATGCTGCTTTTTTGTTTTTGCCTTCGCCCCACATCAAGAGTATTAAATAAATTGGGATCAATGCCAATTCCCAAAACACGTAGAAAAAGAATGCATTTAAACAAGAAAATACGCCTATCAATGCAAATTGCATCATAAACAATAATCCATAAAAACGATTGTCATACGTCTTTTTGAACGCAATCAAATTCACAAACAATACAACAAAATTGGTCAAAATCAACATCAACATTCCCAATCCATCCAATCCAAATGATAATTGAGCCCCTAAGCTCTCCAAAAGGATTGCTTCATATTTTATATCAAAATCTTGTGTTGGGTCAAATTTTAATAACAATAGTAGCGAATATGCCAAAAATGAAAAAGAAAAAGAAAGTCCCAACTCTTTTACTACCTTTTTAGGTGCAAAAAAAGATATAATAGATACTAATAAAGGTAAAAATAAAATCAGCTTCATGTAATTATAATTTATTTTTTATGAGTGGATTTTTCCAACTTATAATTCTAATTTTTTAAAGTAATATCAATAATACAAAATAAATAATTCCAATAATGAAATACATCAAATAACTTTCAATGTTACCATCGTGGAATTTTCGCAACGATTTGCCAAAAAACAATGAAATTTTTGCAAAAGAATTTGCAAAAGGCGAAATAATTCGTTTTTCAATTATAGCATAGTACATATCGCCTTTCCATTCTGTAGTTTTTACAAAAGCAAAATTGTACAACTCGTCTACATAGAATTTGTTGGCTCCCCATAGCGCAAAACCACTTGTACTTTCAGCAGATTCAAAGTTTTTCTTATTGAAAAAATTATATACCGCAAATCCTAATACAAACACCACTAAAATTGCGATACCCATTAAGATATAAATCAAACTGCCATGTTCTTCATGCCCAGCTACTTTCAAAGCTTGCATAGAAGGAATTCTTGAAATCCAATCAGCCTGAATCTGAGCCATTCCATGAGGGAAAAAATGTGGTAAATTCAACAAACCTCCCAAAAGAGATAATACCGCCAAAACGACCAAAGGAAATGTCATTGAAATTGGACTTTCATGCAAATGTTTTTTCTGTTCTTCAGTTCCTTTGAATGAACCCCAAAATGTAAGAAAATACATACGCAACATATATACAATCGTAAGTCCAGCACTAAAAAGCGTCAAAGCCCACATAATTGGTGAATGCATATATACTTTTTCCAAAATTTCATCTTTTGAGAAAAATCCTGAAAATAATGGAAATCCTATAATAGCTAAAGTTCCAATCAAAAAGGTAAGATGCGTGGTTTTAATTTTATTTTTAAGTCCACCAATTTTCAAAATGTTTTGCTCGCCACTCATTGCATGAATTACACTTCCTGCACCTAAGAACAATAAGGCTTTGAAAAAAGCATGTGTAGTCAAGTGAAACATTGCCGTAGTATAAGCGCCAACGCCTAATGCCACAAACATCAATCCCAATTGAGATACTGTAGAATATGCCAATACTTTTTTAATATCATTCTGAAATAATCCAATCAAGGCTGCAAAAATAGAGGTAGCCAATCCAATAATTAATATAAAATGAGTCGTATTTTCTGCTAATTGAAACATAGACGCATTTCGTACTACCAAATAAATACCTGCTGTAACCATCGTAGCAGCATGTATCAACGCCGATACAGGAGTTGGACCTGCCATAGCATCGGGCAGCCAAGTATACAATGGAATTTGAGCACTTTTTCCCATAGCACCTATGAACAAAAAGAATGTAATCCATTGAATAGAAGCCGTATCGTGCATTCCTGAACTAAGCAATCCAGTAATTTCTACAAAATTTAATGTGCCAAAATTTTTGTAAATTAAAAAGATTCCAATTAAAAGTCCCAAATCGCCAATACGATTCATAATGAAAGCTTTACGAGCAGCATGGCCATATTCTACATTTTTGAACCAAAATCCAATTAATAAATACGAACACAATCCTACACCTTCCCATCCAAAGAACAACATTACAAAATTGCTACCCATTACAAGCAAAAACATTGAAAAAATAAATAAATTCAAATACGCAAAAAATCGAGCAAAACCTTCATCTTCATGCATGTAACCTATAGAATACACATGAATCAAAGATCCAATTCCCGAAATAATCAACATCATCCAAGTGCACAACTCGTCTATTCGGAATGCCAAATCAACATGAAAAGTAGCTACTGTCAACCCGTCAAAAA
>CAZUUI010000162.1:0-5074 GCA_964622955.1 uncultured Chitinophagaceae bacterium
TCTTAAATCATTAAAATATGAGGATTCAGGAAATAATTCTTTGCCATTAGCATCTCTAGCGCCTTTGGGTGTACTAGCAAGCCTCCATGTCAAAGGAGGTGAACCAAAATTGTAACCAATACTTGCACCTTCAAAATCATCGATATAAATAGTACCTTCATCGCCTATACTACTGTAATGTCCTGGTATTAAATGTGCCACTTCACCATAAAAATTGATATTACTGGATTCGTTGGTTTTATAAAAAGGTAATTTGTCAAGTAATTTTGTAATAAAAGGAACTTTTGAATTATAGGTCAAATCCGCACCAATTATTTGATTGCTAATAGGGTCTTCACCAAATTGAATTTTATTATTGAAAGGTCTCTCCGATAATTTTTCATAAGTAGCACCAATTTTAAAATTTTCATTTTCTCTAAATTCAGCTCGCAATCCCATGAAATTTTTCTGCTGTAATGAAAACATAGCATTACTTTCAAAATCAATTTGTACTTTTCCTCCCGAATTTAAAATATGATCTTGAAGCTCTACATACCCCAATCCATATTCAATAGTATAATCCTGTCCTGCAATTAGTCGTTGTCCATTGAGAGAAACAGTAACCGATCCTTCAGGAATTCCGAATCCTCCTAATTGTATACGCTTGTTTGAAGCCGATTGATAAGTTCCTTTTATCACAAAACGGTTAAATTCAGGATATTGCTGTGCTACAAATTGTGTAGAATCGTAGAGTTGTTGATAGACATACGTACTCGTCAAATCAGCATTTCCTGCACTGATCAATTTTTCTTTTAAATGCGAACCAAAGGGTTCTAAAACGGGAAAAATAATTTTTCCATTATTTGGAATAATCGTAACATTGGGTACATAATCAAATACTCCATCGTAAAATGGTTCATTGTTTTGATTGAGTCTATCCAAATTGAATACACGAATCATAGGCTCATTTTGCAAGTTACCTTTTGGCAAATATCGTTTGAGTCCACCTCCTGGATCATTATAGAATACATCCAATCTAAAATTTTCTTGACTTACCTGATATGCATTTAATGAATAAATATTTTTCATCATCAAATCCCATATTGGATATTTTGGATTTACATTGGTTCCTTTTAATAATTTCAAATAAATTAATCTTCCTGGATCTTTTACACTAGTATCGGGAAGTGTAATATCTCTCGATAAATCTCCTACTTGATAAATCTTACCATTGTAAGAATATTGGAAAGACACCGCTAAGACATCATTTGGCTGAATATTGGTATTTAATGAAATATATCCTAATTGAGTATTCAAAATGAACTCACTAGGTGCTAATTTTCGCATATAAGATTTTTCAAAATCCTGAAATGAAGCTAAACGATATTTCGATTGCAATGTATTCAAAGCTGTATTTACATTTCGTACATCCTGATCATTTTTTATTTTTGCATACAAATCGTTAGACTCATTGGAGGGGAGATAATTTGCTGGAGTTCCTGCGATATATGGTGAAAAAGGTTTAGACTCTCCAAAATCTTGAAAAGCAACAGCATCTCTAATGCTTTGAGTTACAATGCTTCTATTCGTAATCCATACTTCACAATTTAATATTTGAAACTGGGAGACATTTAAAGGGAGATTTTTCAATGATTTTTCATAATTATCTCTAAAAAATTGACTCAAGAAAAAGTGTTTATTGACATCATATTGATCTGCGGTAATCTCGAAACGCTGAACTTCAGCACCATTTTCTACTACTTTTGACTGTCTATTACCTCTTTGTTGAGACAATACAGTTTTAAGATTTAGTTTTCCAAATTGCAACTCTGATTTTATTCCAAATAAAGATTGACTTCCAGAAATCAATTGTGTGGGTACATCAAAACTTACATCACCCGCTTCAAGATTCCTAACAATTTCATCTTCTTTTCCTTTATACCCAAGCTTTATTCGTTGACCTTCAAAACCAAACCCTGCTTGATTATTGAACTGAAGTGTATTCTGAAATTTATCCCCTATTTTTCCCATTACGCTAAGATTGATATTCATATCAAAATCCATTACCCCTTGTGATTGTTGTAATGGAGATATTTGAGGATTTTTTATTGTATTATGCGTATAACCCATCAAAACTTGAAGATTACCTTGTGGTTTTACCTCAATACCACCATCTCCAAACATACCTTGTTCTGCTTCTTTCAGTTTAATTACTGGACTAAACTCATTTTTTTTAGTTAAAATTCCAGATGTTTTATTTCTATTTTGAAGTGTTTCCGCATTGGATTTCACGGCCACATACTCAGCATATTCGTCAAAAGTCATATACATAGGTGGCTTTACATTTACCCCATTAACTTTTTCGGTTATTTTATAAAGATTTGTTTTGGGATCATATTCTACTTTTCTCTCAATATTGGAGGGAGGTGGTAATATATATGAATTTTCATTGGATTCTTGTACGAATGAACCAGGCTGTTCTTTCTTGAACTTAGAAGAATCTACTGGAAGTATTTGTTTTGCATAAAATATAGGTAAAAATTTGGAATTAGAAATTGCCTTTCCATTCCAAACAATTATAAAAAAAGTCACTATTCCAAAAAATCGAAAAAGTGACTTAAAATGATTTCTATTACTTTTTATCACAATATTTTCAAAGCCAGCTTAATATATTCTTCCACGGTCTCAATTGAAGTATTTTGTTTTTCAATTGAAGACAACGCCTTTTGGATTGTATTTTTTTGAAATCCCAAAGATGTCAATGCTATTAACGCTTCTTCTTTTATTTTATTGTTTGATCTAGTTTCAAAAATAGCTTCGTCACCAGATTTTAACATTTTATCTTTCAATTCCAAGATTAATCTTTTGGCGGTTTTGGGTCCTATTCCTTTAATAGATGAAATTTTGGATTCATTATCGGTCAGTATAGCGCCTCTTATTTCACCTCCATTCATTGAACTTAGCATTACACGAGCGGTATTAGTTCCTATACCCGAAACAGAAATTAAATGTTCAAACATTGTTTTTTCTTCCAAATCAAAAAAACCAAACAATTCAAAAGCGGAAAGCGTTTGTCCATCTTTTTTGAGATGTAAATGTGTATGAAGCATTACATCGCTCAAGTCTTTTATTTTTTCATACGTATTCAGCGAAATTTCGATGAGCATCCCCATACTTTGATTTTGTTCAATCAAAGCAGACGTGGGAGTGCACGAAATCAACTTACCTTTTATATATGCTATCAAAATATAACTATTGGTTTGCGATTTTCAATTCTTCTTCCAAAAGCAATTCTATTTGAGGAATGCTATTGTACAATTGCTCATAAGAATCAATGACAAAATATTGTTCTTGGAATTTATCTTTGATATAAGGCGTTTCAAATATTGTTTTTATATCATAAGGCAATCGTTTGGGAATATCTGAATCAATAGAATACTGTGTTTCACCACTTGAAGACAATATTCCAGCACCATAAACCTTTAAAGCACCATTTTCTTTTATCAACCCAAACTCAACAGTATACCAATACAATCTTGAAATTAATTCAATAGCCCATTCATTTTCGATGTGTTTTAATGCAATTTTTGACAATTCAACTAAAAAATTTGCAAAAGCATGATTTGATAATAAAGGTATGTGTCCAAATACATCATGAAACATATCGGGCTCTTCTAAGTACTCTAACTGACTTTTTTTTCTCAACCATGTAGTCGCTGGAAATTCTTTTTTGCTTAAATGCTCAAAAAAACCTTTATTTTCAATTAATCCAGGAACAGCATATATCGTCCAACCTGTAATTTTTGACAATTTATCATTACATTCATCAAAATTTGGGATTTTATTTGACTCAAAACCAACTATATCTATTCCATCCAAATAAGATATTGTAGAATATGAAGGTAGTATTTCCATCATTTTATTATATAAAATAGACCATACTTCATGATCCTCCGAAACATATTTATCGTATTCTTGGCGCATTATTTACTGATTTATTAAGGTACAAAACTACTAATTATTTTAAAAAGAACCTCAAAAAAAACAATTTAAAAAAAGAGTTGTTAAAAAAAGAAGTTAATGGCATGATAATTGTACAAAAAAATGTACTAAACTATTTTTTATGAAACATTTATTAGCAATATTATTTACATTTTTTATTTTAAATTCTTGTAAAGAAACCAACACTCCCAAAATAGATAATTCTTCTAGTTTGATATACGATGGTATGACCGTTGAGGCATTGACTAGAGATGACAATTATGGTTTTTATTATGGAAATATAAAAAACAGTAGCAATAAAAGTATTATAATCTCAAAGGATAGCAAAACATTAAATGTTTACATCTGTCTTCCTGAAAATATTGACAAATTTGGATATAGCAATTTTACTTACACAGACAAAAGCACTTTTCAAATAATTGCTACAGATCTTTATAATGGTGAATATACTGACACTTCAAACGGAAAAAAAATAATATTTAAGAACTTTGGATTTTAACAATTTTAAAAGACATTTCAGTTAAAAAATAAATTAACATTATTTAACTGATTAAATTCAAAAAATACGCTATATTTGCAGTGTATAAATTATTTATAATCAATTAAATGTTTTATCACGATGAAACAAATTCTTTACATAAGTTTTTTTGCTATATTGGCATCATGCGATCCCGTATCAAAAAAAACAGAAGAAGAGCCAAAAATTTCTTTTAATAATTTGGTAATTTCAAATTTAGAATCAAGTGATATCTACAACTATCATTTGGGGCATCTTGAAAAAGATACAACAATAAATGTATATATAGCACCCTCTGATAAAGATAAAATAGAAGTATATCTTACAACCGAAGATGATGAAGATAAATTGATAGCCAATCGCTTTGAAATTTTAAATCATGGCTCATTTAAAATAGGTAATGCTGAAGTTTATAATGGAAATTTTTACGACTCCATTTCAAAAAACACGCTTATTCTTCAAAACTTCAAATTTCAATAACCCACTTAATTTACTATAAGCAAAAAGCGATTGAATATATCAATCGCTTTTTTTTTACATAATTAATTCCTACACTATTTAGAAAAAATTATATTT
>CAZUUI010000163.1:0-5059 GCA_964622955.1 uncultured Chitinophagaceae bacterium
ACCTGAAGTTATTGATTTTCGCGGATGTAATGAAAAAGATCCTGCAATTCCAAAGCTTCCTACTTTTTTATTTTTCTGATGTGCACCTAATGCACAGGCAGCATCTTCTATTACATAGATATTATGTTTTTTAGCTATTTCACATATTTCTAATATGTTACATGCTAATCCGAATTCATGGACAGGAATTATAGCTTTGGTCTTGCTTGTAATTTTTCCTTCAATCAAAGATGAATTAATATTAAAAGTAGCTAAATCTATATCAACAAAGATAGGAGTGGCTCCAACTAATTCTACTACATTGGCTGTAGCAACATATGAAAAAGCAGGAACTATTACCTCATCTCCAGGTCCTATTTCCAATGCTTTTAATACTAAATGCATGGTGGCGGTTCCATTAGATACAGCAATAGCATTAGAAGTATTAACATAGGAACCAAACTGTTGTTCTAATTGTAAAACTTTTTGTCCTTGTATCAACATCCCAGATTTCAAAACATCTACGACATTTTGAATATCAGTATCTCTAATATCGGGACTCGCCAAAGGTATAAAACTAAACACATCACTCATATTTCTATTCTAACACCCTCCTTTTATCTTAAATTTCTTTTCTTGGTCTGTACCATTGCGTTTCACAGTCATTTCGCCCGAATACACAAGCATATCTTCTTCGTCCATTCCATCGATAACTTCTACTATTCGCATAGTTATACTTACCGTAAAATTATCATTCTTAAACTCTCTAGTATACTTTTGCGTACCTTTAGATTCATCTTTTGACAATACCAATTCTTCTTTATTGTCTTCCACCCAAATTTTTGCTTTTGTTTTACCTACAATCATTTTGGGCTCAATAACAATAGCCACAATAGAATTGTCATTTTCTACCTCCAAACTATCGGCTATTACGTTATTGGATCTAAAAAAATACGCACAATATCCGCCTTCCAGCAATTCGGGCGTTTGATCATAAAAAACCTCCGTCATATCCCAATCTTTTGGGATTTCACGTTCTTTTTCTTCATTTGATTTACATCCAAATAAAGCAATCATTATAAAAAGTACACTTATTTTGTACATATTTTTACTTATTAGTATTAATTATTCAAGTCTCAAAAATAGTAATTTTTTCCTTATCATCTATATAAAAAATGATTTAGCAAAAATCAACTTTACCTATTATTTTTCCACTCGGCATATACTTTGTCTGGATTTTTGATAGAATGCCAAATCCACTCAAAATACAAATCGCGTTTTTGCACTTCATTTAAACCCCAAGACACATCACTTTCTCTTATTTTTTGTATAATAGGCAACCCAATCAAGGCGGCAGCTACAGATACGTTATAACTTTCGGTAAATCCATACATAGGAATTTTCAAAAAACCATCAGCCAAAGCTATTGCTTCTTCCGACGCACCACGATGTTCATTTCCCATCACTACCGCAATAGGCTTGTCCAAAGGCACATCTTGAGGCAAAATAGCCGTATCAAAATGCGAAGAAGTTGTATAAACTCGATACCCTTTTGATTTCAAATCCTTGATACAATCTACAGTAGTTTCGGGTTGAGGATAATTATAAATATGCGACCAATTAAATGCACCACGTGTAATCGTTCGATTTTTCTTCAATGCTTTGTCAAATGGAATATTATAAAAATCTTGCAATCCATAGCATTCAGAGGTTCTTACAATTGCATAGACATTATGTTCGTCCAATAATTGCTCCGCTACAAATGTTAGATATTGCGTTCGCATGTCAATCATTTTTTTGAGAGTCGCTTTGCGCTCTTCAAAAACAAATTGTTCTACAAATGCTAATAAATCTGCATCAAATTCCGTTCGATAATTGGGATATTTATCAATATTTAATTCAGGCATACAATTTTACAAATATTTCTGAACAAATTCAATAATTTCATCGGGTTCTGCCATTCTCCCCTCTCCTATCAATCCACTCGCCAATTCGCCATTGCCTACAGGAATAATTTTATTTCCATAAGTTTCTAACTTTTGTAAATTGGAGCTATTTGCGGGATGCTTCCACATATCTAAATCCATTGATGGCGCCCAAAAAACGGGACATTTCGCCGAAAAATAAACCGATAACAAGGCGTTATCACAAATTCCGTTTGCCGCTTTTCCTATAGTATTTAAGGTAGCTGGAGCTACAATCATAGCATCGGCCCATAAGCCAAGTGCTACGTGATTGGTCCAATTGCCATTTAAATTTAAATCGGTAACAACATCATTTTTGCTCAATGTAGAAAATGTAATTTCTCCTACAAATTGAGAGGCATCTTTTGTAAGAATGCATTTAACTTCGGCACCTTTTTTAATAAGGCTTCTAACCAAAAAAGCACTTTTGTATGCCGCTATACTGCCACATATTCCCAAAAGTATTTTCTTGCCATTCATAAAAGAAAATTGAAGCGAATATTATTCTACTTCCAACGAGCGATATTCCAATTTTTTCTCCAAAAACTCTTTGGTAGCAATCAATGTTGGATGCGCCAATTTTTCATAATGTTTTGAAAGCTCAATTTGCTCTCTACTTTCAGTGATTTCATCAATTTCATCCGTTACTTTTCTCATATCTTCCAATTTGAAATGCAATTCATTTTTCAATTCAGAAGCAATTTGATTGGCTCTTTTTGCAATGATTACGATAGATTGATACAAATTACCAGTATTCTCAAAAATCTCATCTAAGTTTTGAGTATTGATGTAATTTCCTGTTGAGTACGATAAATATTCGTTGATTTTACTCATAGCTATATAATATTATGAATTTGATTGATTATTAATTTTTTTATACATTTCCTCAGCCTTCATTAGTTCTTTTGATTTTATTGTAAATTTATCAATAAATTTATAATAATTTTCTAAGAAAAGTGCTTTGCTGGTTTGTCTTTCTGTCTCATCCTTTGTTTCTTCAACTATATAAAAGTAGCTTCGCAAAATCCCCAAATAACATTCATCTAAATACGTATTAAACCATTCAGGCTTTTTCTCTATTTCGCCAACCATACCTTTAAAAATGCTCATAGCATCAGAAAAATATATAATTCTCTCGTCTAAAGGAAAGTGATTTTGAGCGTATTTCAATGAAGATTTAGCCCATTCAAGTTGACTAAGATTGTATACATCTTTGATTTCGTTGAGTCTGGTAGATTTTGGAAAACGATTCATAAAAGCTTGAGCTTCATTCATCGTAGTCTCATATCTTTCCGCTTGTTTTTTTAGAATACTTTGCTCCGCAAACTTATAATTTGATTTTACAATTTTGTAATACAAATATTCATATTCAGCAATTTCGGGATATTTATTCGCTACATTTTTATAAGTAACAGCGGCCGCTCTAAAATTGGATGTTTTGTAATACAAATCCGCAGCCTGTAGTGCTTTTAGCTCCAATATTCGCTTCAATTTTTTAGAATTATTAAAAGCTTCTTCTACTTTTACACTATTGGGATACTCCGAAATAAAAGCGCTATAGTATTCAATAGCTTTTTCGGTATCACGCTGTTCTAGCTCAATTCTAGGCACTTGTTTTTCATAACATTCAGCCAATTTAAAACTAGCCAATTCCGCTTGAGGTGTCTTTGAATATAAATCTTTGTATGTCTTGTAATGATATGCCGCTACTGTATATTCTTTGTTCAAAAAATAACAATCCGCAAGCATCAAATAGAGCATTTGAGCGGTGTCCGTTCCTTTATAAATGCCAATTAAATCCTCAATGACAGGTACTGCTTCAAAAAATTTCTTTTGATTGAACCATTTATTTGCCATAGCAAATTTATAATTTCTATCGGGACTTTTTAGCACACGCTGCGAATCTACACAGCTATGTAGCAATGCAAACGACGTAATTATTAAAAGAATATATATTTTTCTCACAAGCCTGCAAAGATAATGAAAAATTATTCATTACAAGTTAAAAATTCTTTAAAGCAAATTATGTATCTATCAATTGTATTATCTAGTCTCCAAAATAACTTCGTAATTGTTCGGCGCGTTTAGGGCCAATTTCTGCTACCAACTCTTCATAAGGTGCATTTCGCATCCCTTCTATATGTTTGAATTTTTTGTACAATCGCTGTATAGTTTTAGCGCCAAATCCTTCAATTTCATCTAATTGAGAACCAATCATTTTCTTACTTCGAGTTTGTCTATGAAATGTAATTCCAAATCGATGTGCCTCGTCTCTCATGTGTTGTATGAGTTTAAGGGCAGGACTTTTTTTATCGATATAGAGTGGAATCGGGTCATTTTTAAAATAAATTTCTTCCAATCGTTTTGCAATTCCTATGATAGGCACTTTTTCGGAAATCCCCAACTTATCCAAACTTTCGATAGCACTGCTCAGCTGCCCTTTGCCTCCATCCACTACTATTAAATTTGGCAATTCTTCTCCTTCTTCCAGCATTCTTTTATATCTTCTATATACTACTTCTTTCATCGTATCAAAATCATTGGGTCCCTCTACCGATTTGACATGAAAATGGCGATAATCTTTTTTGGCAGGTTTTCCCCCTTTGAATACTACGCATGCCGATACGGGACTGGTTCCTTGGATATTACTATTATCAAAACACTCAATATGTGCAGGTAATTCGGTCAATTTGAGTTTATCTTGCAATTCTTTTAGTATATTGAATTCGCTTCTTCTCTTCTGAAATTTTGGATCTACAACCAAGCTCATAGCATAGCTTCGGGCATTGATGTAGCACAAATCCAACAGTTTTTTCTTATCGCCAAGCAATGGAATGGTCATTCTTTTTGATAATGGCAATTTTGAAACTTCAAATGGCACGAGAACTTCTTTTACATCGGGATGTTCCAAAAGAAGGGTTTGAATGACATGGTCATAAATTTCAATGTCGGTTTCTTCCAATTTGGTTTCTACCTCATAGCTTTTTGTGGCCACTATCGTCCCATTGATTACTTTCAAATAATTAATAACTTTTTTTTCGGTAGAAGTATAAATGTTCAATGCCAAAATTTCGTGCAAAGAAGGATTGAAAATTACGGATTTGGTTTCAAAATCC
>CAZUUI010000164.1:0-5054 GCA_964622955.1 uncultured Chitinophagaceae bacterium
GAAAATTGAATCATACAGCATAGTACAATTAATGTTCCCCACATTAAAAAATGAAATCCATCGTCTATCATTTTATTTCTTGTAATCGCTATCATTTCATTGATAATTTCCAAACTTTTTTCTTTTGATAATGTTGAATTTTCCATAAATATAGATTTTAAATTTATTGCAAATATAAAGTAGTTTATTTTATAAACAAGAATTGTTTTATTTTTTGAAGAATTATTATAATTTTGATTTTTAATTTTTAAAACAAAAACAATATGAAAACAATAAAACGCTATCAAAATGCAGGTGCTTATTTTGCTGAAAATCAATCGTATTTGATGCAATCGGAGATTAATAATAATCTAATTCTCGGCTTGGTTAAATTTTATGAGAATGTAGCGGAAATTCCAGAGCAAGTTATGCTTCTTACTGTTTTTGATGAATTGGAACCTCGTTTGACTTTTTTCAAAAATTCAAAAAAAGGCGTTTTGGCGGGAAATAATTCCGAAAAAGAAGATTATTTGGTGTTAATAGAATATCTTCAAAATCAAGAAATTGTTATAGAGGGTGCTGTGGGAGATGAAATTTATACCTATCCTTTTGCCGAGTTATATCCTAGAAAAATTATAACGCTTAAAACGTTAATTTCACACGAATTATCTGAAGTGAACAATATACAAATTTCAGAAGGAATGGCAAGGTTTGCAATAGACACCGAGGTAGCATTGTTAGCACAATGGTCTTTTTATTTTCAAGAAGAGGAGCAATTATTTCCAAAAAAAAACTTAGAAGAATTTAGAAAAATTATCGAAAATTTTATCAATAAAAAGAATTTATACGTTTGGGAAAAGAATAATCAGGTTGTAGCTATGGCGGCCATTGTTCGTGAAACTGATAATTTTCAAATCATTGGCGCCGTATACACACCTATCAATGAGCGAAAAAAAGGCTTTGCGTCTTCGTTGGTACATTTTCTTAGCCAATTGATATTAGACAATGGCAAAAAAGCTGGACTTTTTACCAATGCTAGCA
The DNA here is from genome assembly GCA_964622955.1 of uncultured Chitinophagaceae bacterium. Taxonomy (GTDB): domain Bacteria; phylum Bacteroidota; class Bacteroidia; order Chitinophagales; family JADJOU01; genus CHPMRC01. The sequence goes on from CAZUUI010000164.1 coordinate 1,021, forward strand.
ATCCTACTTCAAACAAAATCTACAATCGTATAGGATTTGAATCCAGAGGAAATACTTGCGATTTTGAGTTTGGTGAGTAATTGTGTTTCTTGACATAAAACTATTTATTTTCATTCCAAAAAAAGAAGCTATTTTTGTAGGTTTTAAAAGTAAATATAAATTTAGTACGAATATTGTATGATGACGGCAAGTGAAATTAGAAGACAATTTTTAGATTTTTTTGAGCAAAAAGGGCACAAAATAGTACCGAGTGTACCTATCGTAGTCAAAAATGACCCTACCTTCTTGTTTATCAATGCGGGTATGAATCCGTTCAAAGATATTTTCTTGGGAAATGCACCTGCGCAATATTCTCGTATAGCCGATACGCAAAAATGCCTTCGTGTAAGCGGAAAACACAATGATTTGGAAGAAGTTGGGGTAGATACCTATCACCATACAATGTTTGAAATGCTAGGCAATTGGAGTTTTGGCGATTATTTCAAAGAAGAAGCCATCTCTTATGCTTGGGAACTGTTGACAGAAGTATACAAATTGCCAAAAGATAGACTTTATGTTACTATTTTTGAAGGCGATGCTAAAGAAAATTTAGCAAAAGATGAAGAAAGCAAAGAAATTTGGAAAAAATATATAGCGGAAGATAGAATTTTACTGGGAAATAAAAAAGATAATTTCTGGGAAATGGGCGATGTAGGGCCTTGTGGACCTTGTACCGAAATTCATTTTGACAGTAGAAATGATGCGGAAAGAGCCCGTATTGATGGCAAAACATTGGTGAATGGCGATGATCCCAACGTAATTGAGATTTGGAACAATGTATTTATGGAATTTAATCGCAAAGCCGATAAAAGCCTTGAGCCATTGCCAAATAAACACGTAGATACAGGAATGGGATTTGAACGATTGGTGCGTGTTATCCAAGAGAAAACGAGTAATTACGACACCGATATTTTTATGCCAATAATTGAAGCGGTTGAGAAAATGTGTGGCAAAAAATATGGTTTTTCAGATTCAAAGTCCGATATTGCTTTTCGAGTAATTGCAGATCATATTCGTGCTATAAGTTTTACTATTGCCGATGGTCAAATTCCTTCCAATACCGGTGCAGGCTATGTGATTCGTAGAATTCTTCGCCGTGCGGTTCGTTATGGATATTCGTTTTTGGATTTCCAAACGCCTTTTATGCATCAATTGGTGAGCTTGCTAGCAAGTCAATTCTCCGATGTATTTCCCGAACTTACAGCGCAAAAAGATTATCTAACACAAGTAATCCGCGAGGAAGAAAATTCGTTCTTCGCTACGTTGAGCAAGGGAATTAAGATTTTCAATGATTTGACTGCGAATAATGCAAAATCAATATCAGGCAAAGATGCGTTTACCTTATATGATACGTATGGATTTCCGTTTGATTTGACGCAATTAATGGCGCAAGAAGCAGGTATTATGGTAGATGAAGCGGCTTTTGAAAAAGAACTTCAAATTCAAAAAGACCGTTCAAAAAATGCGACAAAATTAGAGACCGAAGATTGGGAAATTATTAATCCCGATATGGACGGAAAAGCTACGCAATTCATTGGGTACACCGATGTAGAAAGTGAGGCGTCTATCGTAAAAATCCGAAAAGTCGTCGCTAAGAATCAGAGCTTTTATCAAATTGTACTTGACAAAACGCCTTTTTATGCCGAAAGTGGAGGTCAGGTAGGCGATAGCGGTGAGTTGATTTTGGGAAATCAAAAAATAAATATCTACAATACGGTTAAAGAAAATGATACGATATTTCATTTGACAAAAGAAATAGAAATAGCCGACTTGAAAGGAATCTTTAAAGCACAAATCAATAAAACCAAACGAAGTTTAACGACCAAAAATCACTCGGCTACCCATTTATTGCAGGCTAGTTTGAGAAATGTTTTGGGCGCACACGTTGAACAAAAAGGAAGTTTGGTCAATGAAAAATTATTGCGTTTTGACTTTTCGCATTTTGCAAAATTGACGGATGAAGAAATTCAAAAGCTAGAATCAATGGTCAATGCCAAAATTCAAGCACAAATTGATTTGAAAGAAGAGCAAAATATCCCAATCGATGAGGCAAAAAGCCGAGGCGTAATGGCACTTTTTGGCGAAAAATATGGCGAATTTGTTCGTGTAATCACTTTTGATGCCACTTTTTCACAAGAATTATGTGGCGGTACCCACGTAAAAAATACAGGAGAGATTGAGTATTTCAAAATTATATCAGAAAGTTCTATTTCGGCGGGCGTTAGACGTATTGAAGCGATTACCTCACAAGCGGTTTTGGAATATTATCAAGGCAAAGAAGCCCAATTAGAGGAAATAGCATTGGCTATGAAAAATCCTCAAAAATTATTGCCTGCCATCCAAAATTTGATGCAAGAAACAGCTCAACAGCGAAAAACCATAGAACAATACGAAAAATATATCGTAAATGCCGAAGTTCAAAAGATTTCGAGTTCACTTACAAATCCAACGGGAACTATGATTTCACTTGGCGATTTTTCTTCGGAAATTGTTAAAAATATCGCGACTCAATTGCGATCAAAGCACGATGATTTAGCCATTGCATTGGTATATGAAGAAAAAGAAAAATTGAAAGTAGCAATAGCTATTTCCGATGCGGTTCAGTCTTCCAAGTCTTTGATGGCTAATCAAATAGCAAAAGAATTGGGGCAAGCATTCAATGGCGGCGGCGGTGGACAGCCTAGCTTTTCGGTGGTTACATTGGATATGTCTACTTCCAAAGAAGCCTTGTCCAAAAAATGGCTCGAACTGGTTCAAAAATAAAATGTACGCTTGAAACGAATAATTATCATTGAAAACACGTTTTATACGGTGCTCTCGCTTCGTATGGAAATTATTCAATATTTGCAATCTAAGTCATTGGAAGTCTATGTCTTATCTACAGGTGATGTCAAGGATAGGCAAGAGCTAGAATCCTATCAAGTAAAAGTCTATGATATAGGCAAATTGGTCAGCAATCCACTGAGTTTAATCGGGTTTTTGTATCGAATTTATAAATTTCTAAAGGAAATAAAACCTACAATTGTTTATACTTTTACCATCAGACCCAATATTTTTGGTAGTTTGGTGGCAGGTTGGATGAAAATTCCTACGGTTAGCAATATTACAGGTATTGGGCCATTGTTTGAAAATCAATCATTTGTATATCGAGTTGCGAGAGGATTTTATCATTTTGCGATGAAAAAAAATCAACGTATTTTCTTTCAGAATCAAATGGATATGGATCTTTTTTTGAGTCATAATTATTGCTTGCCTCAGCAGGCAAAATTACTGCCGGGAAGTGGCGTAGATACCGAAAAATTTGCACCCATAAAAAAAGAGGAAAAAAACGATAACTTTGTATTCCTGATGATTAGCCGATTGATAAAAGATAAAGGAGTTTTAGAATATATAGAAGCCGCTCGAATTATAAAATCGAAATATCCTCAAGTACAATTCCAACTTTTAGGCCCTTTTTGGACTCAGAATTTAAAATCCAACACCATTACAGAAGCGGATGTTGCGAAATGGGAAAAGGAAGGCGTCATAACGTATTTGGGGTATACATACGATGTGAGACCTTATATTGCGGCTTCGGACTGTATTGTTTTGCCATCCTACCGTGAAGGAAATGCCAATGTCCTGATGCAAGGTGCCAGTATGGAAAAACCCTTGTTGGCTTCGGATGTAGTAGGATGTAATAATTTAATAGTTCCAAATGAAACAGGCTTTTTATTTGAAGTGAAAAACCCAAATGATCTAGCCGAAAAGATGGAAAAAATGCTACAACTTTCCTCAAACCAAAGAGAAGAAATGGGTAAAAAAGGAAGAATTTTTATGCAAAAAAATTACAACAAAACAGTAGTTTTGGAAGCGTATGAAATGGAGTATAAGTGTGTATTAGCTTTTAAAAAATAAAAGAATTAGAGCTCCAATAACAAACATAACTGTATAAAATCCTACAATAATCAACGTCAATATCCCTACAAATTTATAATGCGATTTTAGTTTGGCAA
>CAZUUI010000165.1:0-1074 GCA_964622955.1 uncultured Chitinophagaceae bacterium
GCTATTATCGTTTAAAAGACATCGATGAAGATGGCATTGAAAATTGGTCGCAAATCGTATTTGCAGATTGTAAAGAGAAAACAACCGAAATACAAATTTATCCAAATCCTGCGACAGATTATATCAAAGTAATAGCGCCATTTAAAGAAAATACGATATTAAAAATTCTAAATCTTGAAGGAAAAATCGTTAAAACCATGTCATTAGTTTCAAATCAAACCTTGGTATCGGTTAAAGATTTAACAAAAGGGATTTATATGATTGAATTGAATAGTTCAGGTGAAAAGATCAAATTTGTAAAGGATTAAAAGCTGTGTTTTATCAAAAAAAGGCATTGATTTATCAATAATTAATGTATTTTGTGTTAAAATTTGTCAAAAATTTAATATTTTTTGTACTTTTGTCACCTAATTTGATATTTAATGAAAAAAATCTACATTCTATCCCTTTTATTTGCGTTATTTAATTTTGTTTCTGCACAGACAACTCGTTATGTAAATAGTACTACAGGAAATGATGCTAATGCAGGTACTATTGGTGCGCCATATAAAACGTTTCATAAAGCATATACAGTCGCTGCTTCAGGAGATATTATTGACCTAACTGGAACATTTGACTGGACAGCAACAGATGAAATTGGAGATGCTGCTACGTCTGGTTATACAATTTCAAAAAACTTAACGATTCAAGGACAAGGTGCTAGTAGTACAATTGTACAAGCACATAGTGTTAGAAATTCTGCAGACAGAAGGGTTTTTACATTAAGCGGAGGTTACGCAATTACAATAAAAAACTTAACAATCAGACATGGAAAAGTTGGTGCAAATCAATCTGGTGGAGGTGTTGTTCTAAATTCAAGTAGTCAAGTTATAAATTTAGAAAATTTAATTATCGAAAAAAATGATGCTACGTCATCTGGTTATAATTTTGGTGGTGGTGGAATTGCTATTTTTAATAGTAATTCAACGGCAGATATTAACATATCATACTGTGATATATCAAATAATTCTACTACCGCCTGGGGTGGTGGAATTTATACTAGTGGTACATCAGGAACTTCAGCTAATAAAACAG
>CAZUUI010000165.1:1084-4994 GCA_964622955.1 uncultured Chitinophagaceae bacterium
CAAATAACGTATCTGGTGAACATGGATCAGCCATTGCAGCCTATTATGGACGAAATATTGTAATGATAAATTCAACATTAACAGGCAATTCAGGTTATACCGTTGTGACAATTTCAAATTGGTATGCAGGTTCTGTGTATTTTTTAAATAATACTATTGCATACAATACTGCCACAATTGCTGGAGGTAATTCAGTTTATTTAGAATTTGTCAATTCTGCAACCCTTCAGAATAATATAATTGTAGAAACGAGAACCTCTTCAAATGTTCTTGTTGGTCATATTACTCAAAGACAAAATGTTCCATTGTATTATAACAATATTATTGATCTTATTCCAACCAATTGGGTTGCTTCTAATGACGTACAAAATGGAGTAAATGGAAATATTGTAGGGACAAATTTAACACTTGGTTTATCTAGTACATTAGCTTTAAATTCATCAACAAATATTACTAAAACATTAGCTATTTCTTGTGCTAGTGTTGCAACAAATGCAGGATCAAATGTTAACTATGGATATGCTGTACCTACTGCAGATCAACGAGGATCTAATAGAAATGGTAATGTAGATATAGGAGCATTTGAAAACATGGGAGGTAGCGAAATAGCATTTAGTGGAAATTTAACTGCATTTTCAAAATGCGGATCTTCACCTTCATCCAATCAATCTTTTACGGTACTTGGATGTAATTTAACCAATAATATAAGTATTTCAGCTCCATCAGGATTTGAGATTTCTACCAATGCTTCTACAGGATTTGGAAGTTCACTTACCTTAACACAATCGGGAGGTTCTGTGGCTTCTACTACTATATACATCAGAATGACTGCCGCTGCTACAGGTACACCTAGTGGAAATCTTTCGTTAACTTCTACAGGTGCTACTACCGTTAATCAAGCAGTTTCAGGAACAGCTGCGACTTTAACTACTGGAACAGCCAGTTCAAATCAAGTAGTTTGTTACAACACCAATGCTGCAGATATCACATTAACAGGATCCTCTGGCACGCTCCAATGGCAACGTTCAACAGATAATAGTACCTGGTCAAATATTTCTAGTGCTACAGGTTCAACTCTAACTGCTGCTCAAATAGGAGCGGTAACAAGTACTACTTTTATTAGAGCTCAAGTAACATCAGGAAGCTGTACAGGGAACTCAAACACGGTAACATTGGAAGTAAATAATGCACTTAACTTTGGAGGTAGTGATAGAATCTCATTAGGAACGAATTCCGTATTAAACTTTATGTCTAATTTTACGATTGAAACATGGGTTTATGTACCTTCAACACCAAAGGCTAATATCAATACTATCTTTGCAAAAAATGTACCAAATCATGGCACTCCGGGATATAATTTTGCATTTAATCATTGGAATACCTCTAATTTATACCTTGTGTTAGAAGATGGAAGTGGTGCGATTTCTTCAAACAAGCCTTTAACTGCTGGTGCATGGAATCATGCAGCTATAGTAGTAAGTAATAATGGCACATTTGGTACTTTTTATATAAATGGGTCGCCAGCTGGCACTGGTAATGTGGTACTTACCAATGCCTCTGCAGTATCTGAGTTTATTGGAGCTATGGATGGGGGTGGTTCCTATTCGCTTCAAGGTTCTCTTGATGAACTTCGTATTTGGAATACGGCTCGTACACAACAAGAAATTCTAGACAATATGGATAATTCACTTACGGGCTCTGAAACAGGATTAGTGGCTTATTATGATTTTGATCAAGGAATACCTGGTGGAACAAATACTGGAATTACATCTCTTTTGAATAAAACTGCCAATGTTTTAAATGGATCATTTGTAAATTTTAGTAGAACAGGAACCTCTTCAAATTTTGTTGAGGGAAATCATGCCGTAATAGTATCAAGTGATTATGGATGCGTAAATGGTAATTCCGCTAGAATGGTTGTAGGAGCTACAGGTAGAGTTCCTTCAAGTATTCAATGGTATAAAAATACTACAAATTCAACTTCTGGGGCTACTTTAATAAATGGAGCTACTTCACAGGTATTTAATACCGATGCGAATGAATCGAGCACAAAATTTTACTATGCTACCATAACGGGTACGTGTGCTGCCTCAACAAACAGTAATATTATCTCCTTACAAAATCCAGTAGTTACCGGTACATTAGATGTATATGAAGATAATACAACACAGTTAGGATGTACTGATGCCGCCGCAGCTTCATCTCCATGGTTATCTTTAAATACCTCTCTTGTAACTACTAATAGTACTGGATTAGTTACCGGAATGTATCCTGGTACTGGACGAATAGTTTATACAACCAATGCAGGATGTAAAGATACGGTAAGTATAGTAGTTCATGCTACCGAATGGAACGGAAATAATAATAATGATTTTGCTACAGGGGCTAATTGGAAATTAAATGCAAAGCCATCTGTAATTAAAAAAATACGTTTTAACAATAACGCTGCCAATAATCTAATTTTAGGTTCAAGAACTGTTGTAGATTCGATTGATTTTGGAACATCGAACAAACAAATTGAGTTGGGAGATCATGATTTAATTGTAAATGATATTAAAAATTTTAACTCTAGTAGATTTATCAAAACAAATGGAGCAGGTAAAGTAAAAAAACAACTAGCTAATAATACATCATTTACATTTCCGGTTGGAAAATCTTCTTATAATCCTATCACAATAACTAATAAGACGGGTAAAGTTGATTCTTTTTCAGTTAATATTATGGATACAGCATATCTAAATGGATCTTCATCGGGAAATATTAGAAATCCTTATGTAAAACGTACATGGAATATATCAAAAGACACTCCTTCTGCAAATGCAAATAGTGGTGTAGATTTAAGCTTTACTTGGAATGCAAATGAAGTTGTAGGAACTTTGACAACGCCTACATTGAATCACCATAATGGAACAAGTTGGGAGATACCTACAATGGGAACATCTTCTGTGTCAGGAACTACGTTGACATATACAGGATACAAAGGAACTTTTTCTCCATTTGCTATAGGAGGCTCTGCAACTGTAGGACTTCCTATAGAGCTTTTGAGTTTTGATGCAAAATGTAAGAGTGAATTTAATCATATTAAATGGACAACTGCTTCAGAAAAAGATAATGATCGATTTGAGTTATTTAAAAGCTTAGATGCTAATAATTGGGAAAAAATATATACTGTAAAAGGACAAGGAACCAAAGCTACAGGAACGGATTATAGTTTCAATGATTATGAAAAAGGGTCGTCATATTATAGATTAAAAGATATAGACTACAATGGAGTTGAAAATTGGTCAGAAATTATAGCAACTAATTGTATAGAAGAAAGAGCGAACACATCTATTTCGCCAAATCCAGCTAAAGATTATATTGAAATTACGGGTCAATTTAAAGAAGATACAAAATACAGAATAATCAATCTAAATGGAGTTGTGATGTATGAAGGGAAGCTCTTATCTTCAAAGACATATATTTCTATAAAAGAATTAAACGCTGGAATTTATATTGTGGAGATAGATAAACAAGATTCAAAAGAACGAAAAAAACTAATAAAATATTAATTTTATGACTTAAAGGTTGTTTTTTATCTTTGAAAAACAACCTTTCGTCAAATTAATACCACGTTTCAGACAAATTAACATATTTTAATTATTTTTAATATATTTTTGCAATTCGTTTATAGCACGATTAAATCCAAAATATGTTAAAAATTTTATTCAAAATTAAATTATTTGTAATACTCTTATCCGTTTCATCAAATAGTTACTCTCAATCATTAATCATAGATCCAGCTACAGATGGAGGATTTGAAGGAAGTCATGGATGGACAATTCTAAACACTACCAATGTAAATAAATGGGTAGTGGGCTCGGCAGCAAAAACTGCAGGATCTAATGGCGCTTATGTTTCCAATAACAAC
>CAZUUI010000166.1:0-4988 GCA_964622955.1 uncultured Chitinophagaceae bacterium
ACCAAAAAGAAGAGAAAATAAATTCCCTTATTCTTTGGACTAAACTTTGAGTTAAAACTGGAAATTTTCCCAATTTAATTTCCTATTTTTATAGATAATAATGAAAAGCAACTAATTAAATTAGTTGCTTTTTTTTCATATTATCTCAGTTATTAAAACAAGTCTTACCCTACCCTTTCCAACTTCGCTTTTGCTACTTCGCTGCTGGAGACATTTGAAAATTCTATAATCAGGTGCTGTGGGGTTTGTTTCATATTGATGCCTACAGGATTGTTGGACACAAACTGGAGCAATTTTCCAAAAATATCGGACTGATAATATCTGGAATCTTGATTTTGAATCAAACAGCATTTCATTTTGCCATTTTTGAGAATAATACGTTCTATCCCAAGCTTTGTTGCCACCCATTTCAGACGAATGGCATTGCAGATTTCAAATACTTGTGGTGGAAATTTTCCAAATTTATCTTTCAATTGCGTAAGATACTTTTGCATTTCATCTTCATTTTCAATTTGGTTAAATTCGGTATAAATATTCATACGTTCCTGACTTTGAGGAATATATTCATCAGGAATAAACAAATCAAAATCACTTTCGATGACACAATCTTTTGCATAAACAATATCTTCGGCTTTGGTTTCGTACAAATCGCTGTATTCGCCTTCTTTGAGTTCGGTAATGGTTTCGTCCATTATTTTCATAAACGTATCGTAGCCAATATCCGATATAAAACCACTTTGTTCGCCCCCCAAAAGATTGCCTGCACCCCGCAAGTCCAAATCGCGCATCGCTATTTGGAATCCACTTCCCAGCTCGGCATTTTGCTCAATAGCGCGCAGTCTTTGTTTGGCTTCGTTGGTGAGAGAATGAATATTGGGGCACAAAAGATAGCAATACGCTTTTTTGTTGCTACGTCCCACACGTCCACGCATTTGGTGCAAATCGCTCATCCCAAATTGGTGTGCATTATTGATAATAATGGTATTGGCATTAGGAATATCTATCCCCGATTCAATAATATTGGTACTAAAAAGTACATCATACTTTTTGTCCATAAAATCCACAAAAATCTCTTCCAATTTATCGCCATCCATTTGTCCGTGCGCCAAAACCATTTCTACATTGGGCATAATATTTTGTAGCGTAGCTTTGAGCTGTTCTAGTTCTTTGATTCTATTATTGACAAAGAAAACTTGTCCACCTCGAAAGACTTCATTTTCAATAATTTCTTTTATAAATTCAGGTTCAAACTGTGCTATTTCGGTATAAACAGGAATTCGATTTGGCGGAGGTGTTTGGATAAGGCTATAATCTCGTGCGCCCAAAAGCGAAAACTGCAAGGTTCTTGGAATAGGCGTAGCTGTAAGAGTGAGTGTATCTACATTGAGCTTAAATTGCTTCAGTTTTTCTTTTACTGCTACTCCAAATTTTTGTTCCTCGTCAATGATTAAAAGCCCCAAATCTTTGAATTTGACTTTATCGCCCACCAACGCATGAGTTCCTATGAGAATATCGATTTTTCCTGCTTCTAAATCGGCAAAAATTTCTTTTTTTTGTTTTGCGGTTTTAAAACGATTGATAAATTCCATACGACAGGGCATTTCTTTCAACCTTTCTTTGAACGTACGATAATGCTGAAACGCCAAAATAGTTGTAGGCACCAAAACCGCCACTTGTTTGCTATCCGCTACAGCTTTAAAGGCTGCGCGAATGGCTACTTCGGTCTTTCCAAAACCTACATCGCCACACACAAGCCTATCCATCGGAATTTCTTTTTCCATATCGGCTTTAATGGCTTGCGTAGCCGTAGCTTGGTCGGGCGTATCTTCATATTCAAATGAAGATTCGAGTTCGTACTGCATATAAGTGTCGGGCGAATAGGCAAATCCTTTGCTAGCCTTACGTTTTGCGTACAATTTTATCAAATCTTCGGCAATATCTTTGATGCGTTTTTTGGTTTTTCGCTTGATAGCCTGCCAGCTATCGCTTCCTATTTTATTCAATTTGGGTTCAAGACCTTCTTTTCCTACAAATTTACTGATTTTGTACAACGAGTTTACATGCACATAAAGGATGTCATTATTGGCATAAATAAGCCTAACCGCCTCTTGTGTATGTCCATTGACTTCTAGCTTTTCCAATCCCGAAAATCGTCCTACACCATGATCGATATGTGTAACAAAATCGCCAGGTTTCAACTCTTTAATAGATTTGAGCATGATAGCCTGTGCCGATGTTGCATTTTTCTTTGTAAAATCTACTTTCTTAAAACGCTGAAAAATTTCATGTGAGGTAAAAAATACTTTTTTCAATTCCGCATCTACATATCCTTTTACAAACTCGCCTTGAGTTTTTTGATATACAATATTTTTGCTCAAATCTCTAAAAATAGCGTCGTATCGATCAAATTGTTTTTCATCCTCACACATCAAATGGACTTCATAGCTTTCCTCTTGAAATCGTTCAATTTCTTGACACAGCTTATTGAAATTTTTGTAAATCAACGGTGCCGGCTCCAAAGGAGTTATTGGAAATGTATCTATTTCCGACTTGGCAGACACTTGATGCTGAAGTTCATAGACATGTTTGAAATGTTCGAGAAGTTTTAAATCGGATTTTTTTATGATATAGTCTTTTGGCAATTCTTTGAGGACATCTTCGGGTGTATGTTCGTTGAAAAACTGAATGGCTTCTTGGACCCGTGCTGCCAATTTTTTAGATTCATAGACCCAAAAATGGGTTTGGGTAGGCATTACTTCAAAAATACTTTTGAGAAGCGTTTCTTTATTTCGAGTTACGTTGGCACTCAAAATCAAGGAATCCAACGTATCGATAGATAACTGATTTTCTATATCAAACGTCCTAATTTCTTCAATTTCGGTATCAAACAATTCCATTCTATAGGGCAATGCATTGGCATAGGAGTACACATCAATTATATTGCCTCTTACCGCAAATTGCCCATATTCATACACAAAGGGAACTCGGTCAAAGCCCATTTCCTCGCAGAGTTCAATAAATTTTTGAATATGAATATTTTCTCCTTTTTTATAGGCTTTTGAAAATTTTTGTGCTTCGGCTATTTTCTCAATCAAGGCTTCGGGATAGGTCAATGCTACAATATCTTGATGTTTTTGCAAACTATCTATCGCCACCATTCTATCGCTCACTTTATTTTTGGAAATATAGGAATACTTGTTTTTGGTCTCTGTGGTTTGCTCCAACAATAAAAAGGGCAAATCGGAACGCAATACCTTCCAATCGCTCATAATTTCAAGCGCTTGCTCTCTATCTTTGAGTACTACGATATGTTTTCCTTTTAAATTTTTGACTATAGCATGAAGAAATACACTATCAAACGAGTGATTTTGGAATAAAATCTGAAAAGGAGTTGCCGAATTATAATGATTTAAGACTGCTTGAACTCGTTTGTCTTGTGTATAAAAAGAAAACATTTTGACTAAATAAGCTACAAAAATACGCAATTTTTTGTTACGCTAAATTAAAATCCTACGCACAAATTTTGTTTGAATGAATGGGTTTATACATTTTTCAATTCACCCAAAAGAAAATCTCTACCACCTTTGCTCAAATCTAGCCCGGGTAGCTTATCTCCTTCAAATTCAACACGACTTTTGGTTTTGTCAAAACTATTAATTTTTGCTAGATTGAGTATATGAAATCTGTCTACACGTTTTATATCGATAGATTCTCCAATAATATTTTCAATTTCTTTCAAAGACTGTGTAATCAAATGCTTGGAACCTTGTGTAAGATTGAGCCAACAATAATTTCCTTCCGACACAAAATAGGCAATATCATTGAGATTAAATTTCATTTTCTTCATTCCCGATTTGAATACAACAAATTGGTCTTTTGAGTCTTCCAGCTCTAATTTAATTTTTTCAATAACTTCTTCAAGCTTGTATATGTCCCAAGGCTTATTGATAAATGCTTTCACACCTAGCGAAATCGCTTTTTGAGCATTTTCAAAGGTAGCTTCGGCGCTCACCATTACTACCGATGTGTGTACGCCACGTTCTCTAATTTGTTCCAAAAACTGCAATCCTGTTTGGTGTGGCATATTAATATCCAAAAATATAATATCTACAGGATATTCTTGAATATATTCATCGGCTTCGGCAGTACTTCTAAAAGCACCCATAACCTTGACCGATTCGATATCATTCAAGTCCATTTCCATCAATTCACGAGCTTTTCGCTCGTCTTCTACAATAATAACTTCTAACTTTTTTTCCATAGTTTTACCAATTTACATGTTTGCGCAAATTTAGTAAAAATTTAGTTGATATTTCAATAAGAAGTAATAAAAATAGAAGAACGCGCCCCTCTTATCTGTCCTTTGGAATCATAAATGTCTGACAATCTGTATGTATACTGTTTAGATTCATTTGACAATATCTTTAATTGTTTTTTCAGCATCTTTAGTCCAGAACCTGTAGAATGTGTTTTATTTTCATTTGCTTTTTCCAATCCCAAACCATTGTCTTCTACCGAAATGATGAGCTTATTTTTTAATTGAATAACATAAACCGATAATTTCCAATTGCCGTCTGGCTTGTTGTACAATCCATGTTTAATGGCATTTTCTACCATAGTATGAATAGAAAGATTAGGAACCATTACAGACATATCTACATTTTTTCCTACAGAAATTTTATAGGTCAAAGTATCTTCAAATCTTAAACCTTCCAAGGAAAGATAATGGCTCAAAAATTTCAATTCAGTCTCCAGCATAGTTTCTGGATTGTCAAAATTGGACAACGCGATTCGTTGTAAATCAGTCATTTTGATCAAATAAGCCGAGGCTTTTTTAATTTCCTCCTTGCGCAATAGATAGTTTATACTAGTCATAGCATTAAAGGTAAAATGCGGTATGTACTTAGATTTGATAACCTGAAGCGAAAGGCTATTTTTTTCAACTCTTTCTTTCAACTCTAAATCATGAGTTATTTTTAACTTTTTCA
>CAZUUI010000167.1:0-4981 GCA_964622955.1 uncultured Chitinophagaceae bacterium
TATAAAAGCCTATTATTCTTCTCCGTGGAATTGTCTCCAATGCCACATATTTTTAACGGTACCATTTTCTATTTTCATAATCCCTGGATTGCTGCGAATCATCGTTTTGAGTGCCGTTTCGTCAGCAGATAGGTATATAAAATCACTTCCCATTTCTTTTTTCAAAGTTTCATCTTGCATTGGCAAAAGCATATAGGTTTTGATGCCTTTAGCTTTCATTTTTTTAGCAAATGGAACTATTTTTTCCTTCAATGCCTCGCGATTCGTTTTAGCCAATTTGCTACATACTATCCAGTAGGTCACTTGAGTTTCGTTAAGCAAATCTTGCGTAACATCGGCATCTTGGTCATTTGTAAGTCTTAGATTTTTTATAGGAGCCAAAATTCCTTCGTCAATGACTTTGTCCAATCTATCCGCATATTGCCAAATAGTATCGGTAGGCAAATCATTGATTCCAAATTCTTTTTTCTCTCCCGTTTGTGTGTTCTTATAAATCAATATATTTTCAATAATAGCAGGTTTTTCGTCTATCATTTTATCTTTGATATTATTGCCGATGGCATACGGACGAAAATCTACAATTGGCAAGGTCCATACAAAATTGTATAGGCAAAACATAAGTGCCAGCCCTGTTCCTAAAAAAGTAATGCTATCCTGAATTTTTATAGAAAATACAGGCTTAATATCATTTTTGTACCAAACTAAAAATAAAGATAATATTGTCAAGAAAATATCTTTATAGAAGGTTACCCAAGGTTTTAACTTCATAAAATCGCCAAAACAACCACAATCTGTTACTTTCATTTTTGTAGTAGTAAATTCACAAGCAAGACAACTTCCACTCATTTTGCAATAACCCAAAAATCCAACAAATAAAAATAAAGAAAGCGAAAGAGCTTGTCTTCTTTTGGTGTCATTATTTAGAAGACTACTGATAAGTATTAACACAAATAAAAACAAAGGGACTAAAATTCCCATTTTGGTAATACAATGTCCAGAAAGGTATGAATATCCTGTTAGGAAAAGGAAAAAGATATTGATAGCCAGCATCCCAAAAGTAGATAATATAGCACGCCATCCAATCAATATTGCTATTCCTAATGCTATTTCAAATACAATCATACTCACAGAGAATAGAACATCAAATTCTTCCATTTTATACCAAAAATCGGCCATACCATCCTGTGCAAAACTGCCAAAATAATCGTGCAATTTATAAGCTGTTCCAAGAGGGTCTATGGCTTTGACTATTCCAGAAAAAATAAACAAAAGACCTAAAAATGTTTGAACAAACGTAAGAAAAATGCCGTTTGCTTTTTGTTTAAAGAGTCTAAATCCTACTACGAATGCAGACACAATAGCTATTGCTATGAATAATTTTTCTACTGTCATTTTAATTTAACTTTTTTGGTATGTGCAAATATCGAATATTTTATCCTATTTTCAATAAAAATTTAGTTTTTTTATCATTTTTTCAGAAACTATTTTAAAAAGCGTGATGTTTTATTTGCAAATAGTTTAAATTTGTAATTCAAAAATAGATAAGTTATGTTTCAAATATTGTTTATACTCGTAATGGGCGGTTCATTTTTAGTGCAAATGATGCTAAAAAGAAAAATGAATAAATATTCACAAGAAGCCAATCCATTGGGATTGACTGGAAAAGAAATCGCTGAAAAAATGCTAAAGGATAATGGAATTTATGATGTACAGGTTATTAGTACGCCTGGACAATTGACCGATCATTACAATCCGCAAGATAAGACCGTAAATCTTTCTGAATTGGTATATGCGTCTAATAGTATCACTGCGGCGGCTGTATCGGCGCACGAATGTGGACACGCAGTTCAGCATGCTACCGCTTATGCTATGTTGGGTTTTAGAAGTAGAATGGTTCCTATGCTAAATATTTCTAGCAAAATTATGCCCTTTGTTTTGATGGGTGGCTTTTTCCTTTTGATGAAAGGCGGTAGCCCTATTCCATTAATGTTTGGCGTTTTATTGTATGGACTTACTACACTTTTTGCATTTGTTACATTGCCTGTAGAGTTTGATGCGAGCAATAGAGCCTTGGCATGGTTGGATAGCAAAGGATTGAGTGGCGATAGCTATGACAAAGCAAAGGATGGACTAAAGTGGGCTGCTATGACGTATGTATTGAATGCTGTAGCCTCTTTGGTGAATTTATTGTATTATATTTCAATTTTAAATAATAGAAGAAGTTAAAAAATTATGTTTCAAAATATTTCGCAAGAGCAATATCTTCAAATGATTGAAGAGCAAGATGTAGTAGCTATTGACGTTCGTACAGCACCTGAATATAATGAGTTTCAATTACCAAAAAGTTTGGTAGGATTTGATTGGAATTCGGGTGAATTCTACGACAAAGTAGAAGAATTGGATAAATCAAAGAAATTGATTTTTATCTGTAGAAGTGGTAACAGAAGTATGCAAGCTTGTATGTTTTTGGCTTCAAATGGCTTTGAACACCTTTATAATTTGGAAGGTGGTGTTATGAATTGGAATTAATTCAAAAAAATAAGGTTTCTCAACGAAAACCGTTTATTTTTGCGACTTAGTTTTCTGTTCATGCAAGGTTTTTATCGATTTTTTTATCTATTGTTTTTGGTGCTGATATACTCTTGTGCCAATATCGTAATGCCCACCGGTGGCGAGCGCGATACAGTGCCTCCCAAAGCAGTAGCTTCATACCCTGGCGTAAATGAAACGGGATTTAAAGACAATAAAATTGCTATCAAATTCAATGAGTTTGTAGAATGGAACAATCCCAATCAAAATATAATCATTTCGCCTTTTATTGATGGGGAAATTTTGACAAAAATTCACGGAAAAACCGTTTTTATCCAACCTCGAAATGGTTTTTTGCCCGATAAAACATATACCATTCAATTAAATAATGCCATCAAAGATTTTAATGAAGGAAATATTTTACCTTCTTATAGTCATAAATTTTCTACGGGAAATCAATTGGATAGTTCCAATGTGCGTATTCAAGTAAAAAATATTGAGAAAGAAGACGCTACAGATGCCTTAGTTGTGTTTTGTAAAGATAAAAATAGTTTTTTTGAAAAAAGATATGAATATGTATCTATGGCTTCAAAAGGGCAAGCGTTTTTTGATAATTTAGATGCCAAATCATATTATTTGTTCGCATTTTTGGATAGCAATTTTAACAAAAGATGGGATGAAAATGAACGTGTTGCGTTTTCGGATGCTCGAATTTCCCGCAAAGACACGATGAATCAATTGCTTTTGTTCCCTCAAACAATTGAAAAAAACACCGCTATTGCCGATAATTTTCAATTTGGAAGTTTTGATTTGAATTTTGTACAATCAGTAAATAATTTAGAAATAATTTCGCCAAAAATCCAATCGGTTTTTATCCATTCAAAAAAATACAAAATACTATTTCCGCCTCTAGAAAATATAGGTAAAATAATTTTTAAAGTGGATGGAATTCAAGATACCATTGAATACAGAGCCAATGATAAAAAAGTAGATTTTGAATGGGTGGGCTATGATAGAAATAGAGAAATAGAAAAATTGCGATACGATTCTATTGAAATTCAATGGAATGCAAAAGTGTCAAAAGTAGATTTGAAAAAAATTGCTTTAAAAAAAGATACATCTTTTATGCCGTTGAAAGGTTATTTTGAAGGCGATAAATGGATTCTTACAAATTTAGAGCCCAATTCAAACTATACTCTCGTAATAGATAGTGGCGCAATATTTGCCTCCAAATATGTAAATAAAAAAATAGAATACGCAATTGCTACTATAGAAAAAAATCAATTAAGAGAATCCTTAAATATAAAAGTAGACGGCGATACCAAAAATGCTATTGTGGAAGTATTCGTAAACAAAAAACGAATGTTTTTTGATATTTCGCAAAATCCCTTAATAAGCTTGAAAAATGTAACCAATTCAACATTGAGCTTCGTCTTTTTTTATGATATAAATAAAAATGGAAAATGGGATAGTGGCAATGTACGAAAAGCCATTCAACCCGAAAAATTAATTCGCAAAGAATTGAAACTTGAAGGCGTTCAAGGGTTGTATACGATTTCGTTGTAAAAAAGAAGCCTCCATTTTATTTCTAAAACAGAGGCTTCTAATTCTAAAAAACCTAAAACAAAAACTATTAATAATACAACGGAATAGTAGTTGCTTATATTGTGGTAAAATATAATTATTTTTAAAATTTATATAGATAGCCTTGTTTATTAGCCTTTGGCAACTAAAATATTTCAATAGAAATAGGGCAGTGGTCGCTATGTTCCGCTTCATTGTGTATCGAAGCCGATTTAAGTTCATTTTTTAAGGAATCCGAAACCGAGATATAATCAATACGCCAGCCTTTGTTTTTTGGTCGAGCGCCAGCACGGTATGTCCACCAGCTATAAATATCTTTTTTATCGGGATTGAACAATCTAAAACTATCCAGCATACCTCCTTCGAACCATTTATCCATCCAAGCACGCTCTTCGGGCAAAAAACCCGAGCTGTTTTTGTTACCTTTTGGGTCGTGAATATCGATTTCTTTGTGTGCAATATTATAGTCGCCCAAAACGATTACATTTTTATACTTAGCATTTAATTGTTGAATATAATCGTAGTAAAAGTCCAAAAATTCCATTTTGATGTCTTGACGAATATCTCCCGAACTTCCCGAAGGAAAATAGGTATTGACAAGATAAAAATTGTCAAAAGCCAGTGAAATGACTCTTCCTTCAAAATCATACAATTCGTGATCACATCCTACAATAATATCATTTGGTTCAATTTTGCTCAAAATAGCCGTGCCACTATAGCCTTTTTTTTGTGCACTAAACCAATACGTTTTATAGCCCAAATCCTCAAAAAGTGCTTTGGGAATATCTTCGTCATTCGCTTTTATTTCTTGAAAGCAAATAATATCGGGGTTTTCTTGTGCTAGCCAAGCTACCAACCCCTTGTTTAC
>CAZUUI010000168.1:0-3098 GCA_964622955.1 uncultured Chitinophagaceae bacterium
TATAATTTCATTCAGATTTGCAATAATAACAATTCTAATTTAAAAACTGTTCAATCATTTTTTAAATTATTGAATGGTAAATGCCGTTATACGATTAAACATTTTAAAATGATTAACTTGTTTTGTAATATTAGGGCGCACCCTTTGGGCCGTGCCATACGCTATATCTCCTGCGCTTTGCTACGGAGGATGCCGCTGCTGTCACTTGCGCATTCAATTGTTATACATCTTTTATAAAAAGTGTGAAAAAAATATCCGTATATTTCTTATATTCCGTGAGAAAAATCAAAGACATATACTGTTTAAAATTTTAATTCTTCAATTACTTTATTTTAGTATCTTTGTTATCAAGAAATTCAATTTGATATGCAAGAAACGCCCGAAATTCAAATTAAAGCTATATTAGAAGCTCAAAGAGCCTATTTCCAAGAGGGAAATACCCTCTCTATTTCATCCCGAATTGAGAATTTGAAGAAATTAAAAAAAGCGATTCTTATTCATCAAGATGCTTTATCTGAAGCCCTTTGGAAGGATTTGCATAAGTCTAAAGAAGAAGCATATTTGACCGAGATAAGTATGGTGCTAGGCGAAATTAATTTCCATATCCGAAATTTGAAAAAATGGTCAAAGCCACAACGAAAACGTACGCCACTCCATTTATTACCTGCTACTAGTTATGAATATGTAGACCCTTTGGGCGTTTCATTGATTATTGCGCCTTGGAATTATCCATTTCAATTGGTTTTTAATCCATTGGTGGGCGCTATATCTTCGGGGTGTTGTGCTATCATTAAGCCTTCGCCTTTTACCCATCATACTTCTTTGGTAATGGAGACTATCTTGACAAGCATTTTTCCAGAGAATTATATAAAAATGGTTCACGGCGGTAAGGAAACCAATGAAAATCTACTTCGCCAACGATTTGATTTTATTTTTTTTACAGGCAGTACATTTGTAGGGAAAATAGTAATGAAAAGTGCCGCCGAATTTTTGACACCTGTCGTATTGGAATTAGGAGGCAAAAGTCCTTGTATTGTAGATCAAACGGCAAATTTGGACTTAGCAGCAAAACGCATTATGTGGGGCAAAACCATCAATGCGGGGCAGTCCTGCATTGCTCCCGATTATATTTTTGTTCACGAATCCAAAAAAGAACTTTTAATTGAAAAAATGAATACATACCTTAATGAAATGTATGGAAAAACTATAAAAGATTCTAATTTCTATGCTCGTATAATTCATGAAGAAGCTTTTGATAGAGTTTCGGCATTGATGAAAGAAGGCCGTATTCGAGTGGGGGGCACAATGGATAAAGCTTCAAAATTTATTGAGCCTACTATCATAGATGAACTTACATTGGATTCAAAAATAATGCAAGAAGAGATTTTTGGACCCGTATTGCCAATTTTTACTTACTCAAATATAGATGAGGTAGAAAATTATATTGTATCCAAAGAAAAACCACTTGCCATGTATTATTTTGGACATAATCAAACGGCCGAAAAATTACTTAAGAAAATTAGCTGCGGTGGTGCTACTATTAATGATACTTTGATTCATATAGCCAATCATCATTTATCTTTTGGTGGGGTAGGGAATAGTGGAATGGGAAGCTATCATGGCAAAGGCAGTTTTCTGGCATTTAGCCACAAAAAAAACGTATTAAAAGCACCTACTTGGATAGATTTACCTTTCAAATATGCCCCATTTAAGTATTTTCAATGGGTAAAACATGTTCTATAACTAACGAATTTTAGTTTTATTAAAAAAACATGTATTGTTAATGCGTTGAAAAACAAAACTTTGTTGGTTTGTAGACACTTTGTAGACACTAGTCTATAGCATATTGATGTATAATTGCATTGTGTTTTTTACTTTTTTATAAAAATAACTAATAAATGAAAAAAATCAGTTTAATCGCATTTGCAATCTTTGGACTATTCTTGAATGCACAAAATATTGTAGGACTTCCTAGAACCATTCAAGTAGAAGGAGAAAAAACCATTCAATTGGCGCCAGATGAATATGATATTGAAGTTGTATTCTCAAATATTGATAGCAAAACCAATGCAAAAATGCCTTTGGATAAAGTGGTGGCGCAGGTAAAACAATATATGACCAAACAAAATATCTCCATAGTGAAATTTGAAGATAAAACAGATCCCAGTATGTGTTCGCCGTCTTCAAAAACTTGCAATATAATAAAAATTAGCGCTAAAGAATTTGATGTATTTAAATCTTATTTGCTCAAAAATCCATTTGTGTCTAGTACTACAATTTTAAAGAAACGAATTTTTAAGGGAAATTTGGACCGTGTTTCCAATCAATTAGTAATTGGTGCATTGGATGATGCCAAAGATCGTGCATTGAATATCTCAAAAATTATCAACGAACCTGTTTCCCATATTCATAGTGTCAAAACATCTACTATTTTGTTGAATTCCGAGTATGACTATGAAACAACTTCTAGCTACGAATCGCTTTCCGAAACGATTGATAGTATCAAATTTTCATTTACCGTAAATTTGGAATACGCGGTAGTCACAAATACCGATGAAAAAATGGTAGTATTCCCAAAAACAATCTATGCTTGGGGTTCTAGCTACAATATCAATTCTTATAAGCAAGGCGATTTTTCTTTTTATTACTCCTTGCAAGACTTCGAAGAAGGAGAGCCAAAAGAAGCTTTTAGAAAAAATAAAGAGAAATTGATGCAATATCTTTTTTCTAAAGGAATTTCAAAAACTCAAATCGTGGAAGGTGAAAAATAAAACAATTATTATGAATTAGATAGAGTTGGAAATGATGAAACTAATTTGTCTACTTATTTTCAAATTAAAAATTTAATGGATGTAAATAAAATTAAAGAAATATACGAATATTTGAATGTAGATAAAAATATCTCTAGTCTATCATTTGCGGGAAAGGCATTTGATGCCGCTGAAATGAAAAGTATCAATACGGTATTGACGGATAAAGCCATTAAGTCTTCACGAAGCATTGCCGATAAAATCGCTAAACATTTAGGATTGGAAATCAAGCGTGTATTTGATTTTACGGATTATAAGGTGTTTCTGCGCTCGATCATGGATTCCCCC
>CAZUUI010000168.1:3108-4975 GCA_964622955.1 uncultured Chitinophagaceae bacterium
ATCCTATTTTAATATTAAGTAAATGAATCATCTTAAATATTATTTTAACGATTTGAACTACAAAATGCCTCGAAACGAACAATTGGATTTGGTGAATAGAAAAGATGTATATATCAGTTTTGAACTGAAATAAAAGGTAATGTATTTAAAAATTAAGACTTTTTTTAAAACCATATTGGCTCGTCTCAATGAAACGGTATATGACTAGAGTTAATCTATTGATTATCTTGTTTTTTGCTTCTTTTTATGCAAAAAGTCAGCAATCGATGAAGGTAAGGCTTTTTTATCCCAAAGATTCTGTAGCTTTTGAGGAATCTACCGATATCGAATATCATTACAATAAAGAAAAAATGGGAAAAACCACCATGATTATTCATGCCGAAACGTCTGTTGGTTTTTTTGAATTTGTGTTTAAGAAAAAAATTCATAAAATAGAACGTTTTGGGGGCGACTCATCGAATGTGTATGGTCATAAAACCGATGGCACGTGGGGAGTTGTTTCTAAATCATACAACGAACCTATTTCGTATTCTATACATGATATTTACGCTGTAATTTTGTTGCAAGACCACGGTGGCACTATAGAAAAAGCCTTTTTCAAAGATTTTGGCAATGAAGTTTATTGGCCCAATTTTGATTACAATCTTTGTTCTGTAAGCGATGAGGACAAAAACGGTTCGCCAGAATTTTATTTGAGTTATTTGGCCGAAAGTGATGGATTGGATGCCAAAGAATTTAAACAAATTATCTATACTTTTCCCGAGAATCAAAAGGAAAAATCTATGATAAAATCAAAAGCTACGGCTTTTTATCCTGCTGGAAATGAAGAGGATGTGTATCGTGTAGAAAAAGATGTTTTCTGGAAAAATCTCAATCCTGCTATTCAAAAAAAGAGTATGGAATTACTCAAAAAACATAAAATTAATTATCTAAAAAACTAAAAAATTATAAATATGAGCTACACTTTATTACAAAACAATGATTTTTTAATTGACGAAAAAGTAGGTTTTTTCAAATTTGAAAATCAATACAAAATTTTCAATGAAGAGGGACATCAAATTGGTCGAGTTCAACAAAAAATGAGCCTTGGTCAAAAATTTTTGAGAATGATCATTTCTCCTGCCGCTTTACCTTTCAAAATCGAAATTTATGACGAAAAAGATGCAATGATTCTGAAAGTGAGCCGTGGATGGACTTTTTGGATGTCAAAAATTACAATTGAAGATGTAACTGGCACTACATTAGGTTTTATCAAACAAAAATTCAAATTATTTACCCCAAAATTTGAAGTTCTCGATAGCCAAAATATGATATTGGCAGAATTGAAAGGCGACTGGAAAGCTTGGGATTTCAATTTGAACAATACACAAGGTCAAACCTTGGCTACTATCAATAAAAAATGGAATGGCGCTATGAAAGAATTATTTACCACCGCCGATAAATACCGTGTAAGTATTGATGGAAATTTGGTAAATGATACCTTGAAAAAAATCATCCTTTCGAGTGCTATCACTATTGATATGGTGCTCAAAGAGCGTAAATAATTATTTCAATTTAAATATAATTATTCAATGAAATTCATTTTGTTATTTTTCTTATTTATAAATTTGAATCTTGTTTCCCAAAATAGTCACAACAAATTATTGGGAAAATTCACAAATTCAAATTCATCCAGTTTGTACACTTCTTTTGTATTTGATAATAATGGCAACGTGTCTATCGACAATATATCAACGGCTGATTTCTTTATTATAAAGGATACAATTATTGTATTTCCCGATAAAGATTTGTTCAAATTTATTCTAAAAAAAGATAGAGTTTATGGCGTTTCGGAATGGGTGAAAGACGGCGTGTGGAAAAAGACTGC
>CAZUUI010000169.1:0-4909 GCA_964622955.1 uncultured Chitinophagaceae bacterium
ATCACACAATTTCCCTTGGCATCTGTTTTGGTTTCGCCTTGTTCTATTTCTTCTGTTTCTGTTTCTCTTAAATACCTCCATCTGCCATCCCTCCAATACCAAGACCTATCATAGAAAAATTCTTCTTTGCGCACAATGCGATATTTAATTTTTGCATCCGTAATTTTAGCCCCTGAAAATGTTTGTGCAAATCCCGAAACCGCAATTTTTTTATCTAATTGATAGTTCTCTTTATACTCATTCATCTTTACTTCAAATTTGGGACGCTTGTATTCTTCTACTTTGAAGTCTTTATCACCAATTGAACCGTTTAAGTCTTCTTTTTCTTGAATTAAAATGTGAAAATTTCCCGTAATTCCATCTTTTGGCAAAACAAATTGTCCATTTATGGAACCAAATTCATTGGTCATTAAATCCAACTTGCCTATTTCCTTGTAATTTGCATTTTTCAACACCACTTGTACCGCAGTATTTTTCAAAATTTTAGCCGTATTTTTAAACTTACTATAAACAATGGCTTTGAAATAAACCGTCTGAGTTGGGCGATAAATGGCGCGATCGAGAAAAATATCCGCTTGTTTTCTCTCCGTTTCATTTGGTTTGTAATATCCACTATAGTATTGATTTCCTATATGAAGCAACTCTTTTAGGTTTTGATTATAAATCCAGAAATCGTTGTCATTATATTGGTTTTGGTGAAGGCCTAGTTTTGTATAGGGAATATTGAGATATCCGCCTTCATCTGTTTTTTCGGTAGCTACTTTTTCATTTTTTTTATAAAAATCGATGGTATGATTTGCCAACGGAGCACCTGTTTTTCTATGGACAAAATGATATTTCAAGAGTTGACTGCTTTTTTCATCGGCGTGGTCTTTGTTTTCAAGGAGCAACATATTGCTTACTTCGAATTGTGAATAATTTACAAAAAATTTATCGTCATTTGCTTCAAAGGTTTCGTTATTTGAAATAGCTATGGCATATCTTCCTACTGGCAATGATTCTAATTTATAAATAGCGCTATGCTCTTCATAATCTTGAAATTCTTTTAAAGAAAAGGAAACCGTTCTTTCTATTTTACCATCTGTATTTATTTTTCCTGCATATCCACTTATTCCTTTTTCTTTTAAATTACCTGGCGTTTCAGTCAAGTTATAAATACACACAAAAACCTTATTGATATTTTTATGGGTAATCAAAATGGGAATGGGTTGATTGGGCAGCTCTACTTGTTCCATTTTGAGCGTAGCCCACGGCCAAAGGATTGATTTTTCAACTTCTTTGACATTCTGTAGCCATTTTGATTTTGGGTATTTTTGAATGGTTTCTCTACAAATTTTCAAGGCTTTTTCCTTGTTCGTTGCTATATAAATATTTGCTATTTCGGCATAAATCGCCGCATTAAAATCTTCTTGCGGATACTCCATCGCTAGTTGTGTCAATTCTCCAATATTGGACAGGTTTTTTTCAATGCCTGCCATACGCCAGTTCAACGAAGGCGCAATAGTTCCTTTAGCACGATGCATTTCTGCGAGTTCGTGTCTTTTTTCATTGAGCCATTGTTTGTTCGAAGCGTCTTCCTTGTCCTGTAATCCAAAAAGGTCTACTTGATAAAAAAAAGACATATTCCAAAGCATCATATCGTATAGCGTCGGTTTGAGTTCGTTGATTTCTTTGGGGCTTATAATTTCTTTCCAATCGGAAAAAGAAGCTTCAAATAATTTGTTTTTATCTTGAATTGAGTATTTATACAGGCTGTCTATTTGCTCATAAAAATCGCGTTTTGTCCACTCTCTAAAATCGGTTACTTTCCCCGAAACCTTGGTTCTTTCTCTTATTTGCCATTGTTTACTGTTGTAATATTGATAATACATTTGCCCCAAAATATTTTGCAACAAGGCTTTTTTTATGCCATCACTTTCGGCTATTTCTTGTGTAAAATTTTTAATAATCACCACATCGGGTTCTTCCTTTTCTTCAAGGGTTTCGTAGAAAATTTTGGATTGAAAAAACAAGGCTTTTATCGTGTGGGCATCTTGTTTGTCTTTTCTGGATTGCACCAAAATTTCATTGACTAAATTCAAGTTTGATTTGAATTCGCCTTTTTCTTCTTTTTTTTCAATTTCTTTCCATTTTGCATCATAGTTGTACGGCTGCGAAAATGCGTTGAGAAACGAAAAGCAAAATGCAAGAGAAAAAGATAGTTTTTTCATATTTTTTAGATTTTTATACAAGCTATAATAACGTAAAATTAGACCAAAGTATTTGAATAAACGTTTAGTTTTTAACATTCTTTATAATAAAAAAGCCGCTGAAAAATCAACGGCTCTTAATATTTTTATAATGGAATGTTATCGTGTTTTTTCTTTGGAAGATTTACCACTTTGTTTTCTAGCATCTTGAACGCTTTTATCAATTTGGTACGAGTATCTTCGGGCAATATTACCTCATCTACAAATCCTCTTGCTGCGGCCTTGTATGGATTGGCAAAGGTTTCGGTATATTCCATTTCTTTTTCTTTCCACGTAGCCTCTTTGTCGCTAGACGCAGATATTTCATTTTTGAAAATAATCTCTGCCGCTCCTTTTGCGCCCATTACGGCTATCTCTGCTGTAGGCCAAGCATAATTCATATCGGCTCCAATATGTTTTGAGTTCATTACGTCATAAGCACCGCCATACGCTTTTCTTGTAATTACCGTAATTTTTGGAACGGTAGCCTCGCTAAATGCGTACAACAATTTTGCGCCATTCGTAATAATTCCCTGCCACTCTTGGTCCTTGCCCGGCAAAAATCCTGGTACATCTACCAATGTCAATAATGGAATATTAAACGCATCACAAAAACGAACAAAACGGGCTGCTTTTCGTGAAGAATTAATGTCCAAAACACCCGCCAAACTACTTGGTTGATTGGCTACAATTCCTATACTTTTTCCACCGATTCTACTAAATCCACAAATAATATTCTCTGCCCAATCTTTATGAACTTCAAAAAAGCTATCGGCATCTATAATTCCGTTGATAACATCGTGCATATCATACGGTTGATTGGCATTGGCAGGAATTATTGTGCTGAGTTCTTTTCGAGTTTCATCGCCTATAGTTATTTGAAAATCCATCGGTGTATCTTCACAATTTTGTGGGATATACGACATCAGTTTTCTAATTCCTTGTATACATTCTACTTCATTAGCTACTTTAAAATGCGTTACGCCACTTATAGATGCGTGCGTTTCGGCACCACCCAAGGCTTCGCTGGTAATGTCTTCGTGGGTTACTGTTTTTACAACGTTGGGGCCCGTTACAAACATATAGCTTGATTTCTCCACCATAAAAATAAAATCCGTAATAGCTGGAGAATATACCGCACCACCCGCACAAGGGCCTAAAATAGCTGAAATTTGTGGTATTACCCCACTCGCTCTTGTATTTCTATAAAAAATATCGGCATAGCCACCCAAAGATTGAACGCCTTCTTGAATTCTGGCGCCACCACTATCGTTTAATCCAATAACAGGCGCTCCATTTTGAACCGCCAAGTCCATAATTTTGCATATTTTTTCGGCGTGAGTTTCTGATAGCGAACCACCAAAAACGGTGAAATCTTGTGAAAACACGTACACGAGTCTACCGTCAATATTTCCATATCCTGTAACGACACCATCGCCCAAATACTTTTCATTTTCCATACCAAAATCGGTACATCTGTGCTCCACAAACATTCCAATTTCTTCAAAACTTCCCGAATCCAAAAGCAATTCGATACGCTCTCTAGCGGTCAATTTTCCTTTTGCGTGTTGCGAATCAATTCTTTTTTGACCTCCACCCAACTGGGCCAACGCTCTTTTTTCTAATAACTTATTTACTGCGTCCATTTCTTCAAGATTTATACGATGTACAAAACTAATTTAAAAATAAAAAAAGACTCCTTTTTTTTGGCCTTTCAAATATATTTTTTGGAAAAATACTATACTTTTTCAAAAGTTAAACAAAAAAGGCAATCTGTATTGCTACAAATTGCCTTATTGATTATTTTAAAATTTTCTTAACAAAAATGTTCAAATACTTTTTTCCAATGCATTCCAATATTTTCAGCCATATTTCCTTCAATTTGATGACGCTCTACAAAATGAACCAATTCGCCATCTTTGAACAAGCCCATACAAGGTGATGATGGTGGATATGGAATCGTATAAGACCTCGCTTGCTGAACCGCTTCCGTATCTACACCTGCAAATACCGTTACCAAATTGTCTGGCATTTTTTCAGTATTGTTCAATGCCCATTTTACACCCGGACGAGCGGCTCCCGCGGCACATCCACACACAGAATTAACCACCAAAAACGTAGTTCCTGTTTGTTTTTCTAATATATCGTCCACTTCTTGAGCATTCTTCAATTCTTTGAACCCCATATCTACTAATTCTTGGCGCATTGGCGCTACTAATTCTTCTGGATACATATTTTTATCTTTGATTTTTATTTAAAAACATCGTTGATTTAAAAAAAGTTCATACTTTTGATTTTTTAATATTTTAAAGAAATTAAATGATGAAAAAAGCCATTATTTTTCACAACAATGTTTGTAGCACTAGCCGAAATGTTCTAGATATTTTGAAAGAAAATCAATTTGAAGTAGAAATACGAAATTATATTCAAAATCCTCCTTCCGTTGATGAATTAAAAGATATATTGAAAAAATCTGGACTAGAGGCTTCAGCATTGCTTCGAAAAAAAGACAAAGTATTTAAAGAATCTTTTGAAGATAAACATTTGTCAAACGAAGAATGGCTTATGGCAATTTCCGAAAATCCAAGTATCCTTGAACGTCCAATTGTAATTATTGACGAGAAAGCGGTTTTGGCGCGACCTATCGAAAAAGTGAAAGATTTGTTCTAAACCGTTTTTAT
>CAZUUI010000170.1:0-4900 GCA_964622955.1 uncultured Chitinophagaceae bacterium
AAACGCCTTTTTGATGCGGATTTTCGCCATAACGAAGTTCTTTTTGTATTTTCCCTTCAAAATAATTGGCTATTTGAGAATCATAATTTGCAATAGTTCTAAAGGCGTGTGTTGCTAATGCTTTTCGGTCTTCAATGGTAGTAGTTCCGTTGTTTTTTTGGATTAGATTCAATAAAAATGCATAATCTTCGGGACGTGAAACACAAGCTACTTCTTTGTAATTTTTGGCAGCGGCTCTAATGAGCGATACACCACCTATATCTATTTTTTCAATCAATTCATCGTGTGGCGCGTTTTTTTTCAGATATTCTTCAAAGGGATATAAATTACATATCATCAATTCAAAAAAGGGTAATTTATGTGTTTCCATTTCTGTTTGATGTGTGGGATTGCTACTCACTGCCAAGAGTCCTCCAAAAACAGCGGGATGAAGTGTTTTTACCCTTCCTCCAAGAATTTCGGGATAGGTAGTCAAGTCTTCTACTTTTTCACAAGGAATGCCTAAGTCTACGATGAATTGATACGTACCACCTGTTGAATAAATTGTTACTTCATTTTGGTGCAATGTTTTGATAATTTCGTCCAATCCATCTTTGTAGTATACAGAGATTAGGGCATTTTTGATTTTTTTCATTTTTGATATATAATTTAATTTTTTGTCAAATAAAAAAAGGCTCAACACGCAGCTTGCCGAATGTAGAGGGGGTTTTATAGTTGAGATTCTACCTCGGCCGACTTCGCAATGAGCCTAGAACAAAACGCTTACCTTTTTTTAGGTTCACGCTCTTTACTTTCTTTGATTTCGTCTTTTGCTATTTTTGTGTTTTTCAATATATTTTGAAGTTCTTTAGATTTCTCCAAAGAAAATTCATTGTAGCTGATGTCCAAAAATTTGAGTTGTTTCATTTCTCTCAATAGTTGAAAGGTACGGTCAATATCCAAATCGGGATTGTAAGCAATGTTCAATTCTTCCAATTGAGTACATTTGCCCAATCCAGCCGAAATCGATTTAATTTCATTGGCTTTTACATTCAATTTTTTTAATTGAGTCAAATTTTCAATCTCCATTGGGATTTCTTGTAGCAATCCTCCCATCAAATTCAAGTCTTCTAGCTTGGTCAATCCAGTCCAAAAAGAAGCGGGCATCGTCTCAAAAACTTGATCTCTCAGGCTCAAAGTTTTTAATTTTGTCAATGTAGCGATAGACGAAGGCAAAACGGTGATTTTATTTTTTACTTGAGTATTGAAATTGGCAGCCATCAAAAAAGTCTCTAAATTTTGGCTTAATTTGCCAAAATTGTCAGGGAGCGATGATATGGTATTGATACTCAAATCCAAGTATTTCAATCCTTCTAATTTGGTTAGGGAAAGAGGAAACTGAGCAAATTTATTCCAACTAAGGTCCAAATATTCTAATTTTTGGAGATTTTCAAACGAAGCAGGCAATTCGGAAAGCGAACAAAGAGACATTTGTATGTGTCTTAATTTCTTGCAATTGCCTATTGAAGAAGGAATCGTTTGAAGTTCCATACGTTCTTTGTTGAAAAAATCGGAACCTAAATAAATTTCTTCCAAATTGCTACAATCACCTATACTCGAATGCACTTTTTTAATGGGATTGTTGAACAAATCCAAAACTTTTATTTGAGTCAAAGCCCCTATCGTTGAAGGAATTTCACTTATACCACTGTTATTTAAGTATAATTTTTCAAGGTTTGAAATTTTGCTAATTTGAACCATTGAGGTAGTCGCATTCAGGGATTTATTTGAAGATAAATCCAGAGTTTTTAAGGCTTTTAATTTTTCTACTTCTTCGGGAATTTCGGTAATAAGATTGTGAGAAAGATTCAGCGTTTCCAATTTATTCATTGCCCCAATAGACGATGGAATAGACTGCAAACGACTTCCCGAATAATTCAGTGATTTTAAAGTTTTAATCTTGCTCAAAATACCAAAAGCTGCATTTTCATCCAAATAAATATTATTTCTCAAATTAATTTCTTCCAATTGAGGGCAAAACGCCATACTGTCGGGCAGTGCATTGAGTTTATTGCCTTCCAAATTGAGTTTTTTGAGCGATTTTAGTTTGTATATATTCTCGGGCAATCGTGCTTTATCCGAATGCTCCAGGCTTATTTCGGTTAAATTGGGCAAATCTTTGATTTTTTCAAATAAATCTTGAAGATGCACCGCTCGGCATCTACGCAAGGTTAATTTTTCTAGATTCTTATATTTTTTGATACTTTCAGGGAAAACCGATAGGGTAGAGGCTTGAATAAAAAGGTGGCGCATTGTATCGGCTTTCGATTCATTTTCTTTCAAAAATTCATAAGTAGCGTTTAATTGAGCCGAATCTTGTTTACGTTGATAATCTTTCAATTGCTTGAAATAGTCGTCTATGCTAAAGTTTTTGATGGCTTCCTGAGTCGCTTTGCTTATGCTGTCTAGGTATTTTTCCGCTTGAATTTCGGCAGGTGTTTTATCTGCCAAGCCTTTGTTTCGTTGTGCGTCTACACTTGAAATGGCAATAAAAAATGTCAAAAATAAGGCTAGGAAAAATTTCATATTATGATTTTCTAAAATATGAGGACAAAATTAAATAAAAAAAAACAATTTTATTAGCCAGATTTATCCTCTAGTAAACACATACTTTGATTCGCTACTCAATTGAGAATTAAACTTATAATTTTCGTAATCAAAAGCTTGTAAATGTTCGGGATTTTCTAGTTTCATATCTATGACAAATCGAGTCATTAGGCCTCTTGCTTTTTTGGAAAAGAATGAAATATTTTTGAAGTTATTGTCTTTTTTTTCCAGAAACTCACATTGAATGATAGGTTTTTTAATTTTTTTTGTGTCAATAGCGGAGAAATATTCTATGGATGCTAGATTGATAAGGGCTAGATGATTGTGCGCTTCGAGAGTTTTATTGACTTCTTTGCTCACTTTTTCTTTCCAGAAAGCATACAAATTTGAACTTTTGCCAAAGGCTAATTTTGTGCCCATTTCCAATCGATACGGTTTGATAGTATCCAGAGGTTTGAGCAGCCCGTACAATCCCGATAAAATTCTAACGTTATTTTGAGCAAATTGTAATTTATTTTTATCCAATGAAAATGCATCGAGTCCTGTATATACGTCGCCGTCAAATGTAAAGATAGCGGGTCTTTGAATTGTATCGTCTTTTTCAAATTCTTGAAAGCGATTGAAGTTGAGCTCCGCAAGTTTTTCGCTCAGTCCAAAAATAGATTCAATATCCTTCTTTTTGAGCTTTTTAAGCGTTTTGATAAGTGTATTGGGTTCTTTTTCAAAAACGGGCTGCGAAGTAAAATCGGTATCAAATGATTTTTCGAGTTCTAAAGACTTGGCGGGAGAAATGACTAATAGCATTTTTTTTCTTTTATTTTTAAAAAAATTAATAGTTTTACAAAATTAATACAAATACAATTTTGAATATGATAAAAGTGCAAGTAGGTCAAAACGCAGCTAAAGAATATAGTGCAGAAGCCATTTCGGATTTGACAAAACAATTGGATATCAAGGAGTTTAGTGAAGGTAATTTTTCTATTATCAAAGGTGCTGAAAGCCACGAAATTCGTATTCAGAGCGTGGATAGAGAAAAGAAAATAGTATATGTAACTATCAACGGAAAAGCTACTTCGTTTTCTATCAAAGATAAAATGGATTTATTGTTGGAAAAATTAGGATTTGATACTACTAAGTCCACAAAAATGAATCAATTAAAAGCTCCAATGCCGGGCTTGGTAATTGAATATTTTGTAAAAGAAGGCGATGAGGTAGTAGCGGGAGATAAGTTGATGATTTTGGAAGCTATGAAAATGGAAAATGTAATCAAAGCTACAGGAGAAGGTAAAATTAAAAAATTGGTAGTAGCTAAAGGAAATACGGTTGAAAAAAATCAATTATTGATAGAATTTGAATAATTCTTTGAAACGAAAAATAGCCCTAATCTGCAATGTGCAGGCAGGTTTGAATAGCAAAAAAAGACTAGCACTCGATTTTGCGACATCTTATTTGAAGCAACAGGATATAGCTTCTCACACAATACTTACATTTGACTTAGAAGAACTTCGCATAAAATTGCACGAAGCTTTAACGCAAGGTTTTACAGAGTTTCTAGTACTAGGAGGTGATGGTTCATTTCATCATTTGGTTAATGTTTTGATGAAACAGGAGTTGGTTCCGTTAGCAGATATTTCCGTTGGGGTATTGCCTTGTGGAACAGGAAATGATTGGTTGCGAACTTATTATCAAAAAAATGTAACGGAGTCAGTATTAAAATCCGTTGTAGAAAAAAAGATAAAAAAACAAGATATAGGCAAAATTATAAAGAACCAATCAGAAATTATTTATTTTGTAAATATTGCAGGAGTTGGGTTTAATGGATTTTTGATGCAATATATAGATAGGTTTAAAAAGCTGGGAGGATGGGCGTATTATGTAGCCATTTTTTATACGTTTTGGCAATATAAAGCAGTGTCATTATGCGTTGAAAATCATTTGAAAAAGAGATGTCTAGAGGCTTTTATGATATCTGTAGGAGTATGTAAGTTTGCGGGAGGCAATATGAAATTGTGCCCTGATGCCATTCCTAATGATGGATTGTTTGATATTAATATAATTGAAAAGGTAAACGTTTTAGATTTGCTCAAAAATATACTTTTCTTAAAAGATGGGAGTTATATTCAACGAATGGAAATTAAAACAGAGCAGTGTACTTTCTTAACTATTACATCATCAGAAAAAATGTACTTAGAAGCTGATGGAGAGGCTTATGGCTCGGGTAATTTCGCTTTTGAAATTTTATCAAATTCATTAAACTTTTTCTAATTCAATATAAAATAATTTAGATTAAGTGGGTTTTGGCACAAAATTTGAT
>CAZUUI010000171.1:0-611 GCA_964622955.1 uncultured Chitinophagaceae bacterium
AACTGCTTTAGATATTAATACATCTGGGTCAATTGTGGAGCGAATCGCCGAGCCTGAGCGTGTTATTATGTTTCGTGTGCCTTGGGTAGACGACAAAGGCGAAGTGCAAATAAATAGAGGATATAGAATTCAAATGAATTCGGCAATAGGCCCATACAAAGGCGGTTTGCGTTTTCATCCTACAGTTAATCTCAGTATCTTGAAATTTTTAGCTTTTGAGCAAGTTTTCAAAAATTCATTGACAACCTTGCCAATGGGAGGTGGAAAAGGAGGTTCTGACTTTGATCCAAAAGGAAAATCAGATAATGAAGTGATGCGTTTTTGTCAAAGTATGATGACCGAATTGAGCAAACATATTGGGGCCGACACCGATGTTCCTGCAGGTGATATAGGCGTAGGCGGACGAGAAATAGGATTTATGTATGGTCAATACAAAAGATTGAGAAATGAATTTACAGGTGTTTTGACAGGAAAAGGCGCTACTTGGGGCGGAAGTCTTATCAGGCCCGAAGCTACAGGCTACGGCTGTGTTTATTTCACTGAAGAAATGCTCAAAACCAAAAATGATAGTTTCAAAGGAAAAACGGTAGCCATATCAGGATCGGGAAATG
>CAZUUI010000171.1:621-4891 GCA_964622955.1 uncultured Chitinophagaceae bacterium
GCCTGCGAAAAAGCAACGCAGTTGGGAGCAAAAGTTATTACGCTAAGCGATAGCGAAGGTACACTTTATGACGAGAATGGTATCGATGCAGAAAAATTAGCTTGGGTTATGGACCTCAAAAATGTAAAACGAGGAAGGATTAAAGAATATGTAGCAAAATTTGGGGGCAAATTTCTCCCAAATGCCCGTCCTTGGGAAGTGAAATGCGATATTGCACTGCCTTGTGCTACACAAAATGAGTTGGATTTGAATGATGCAAAAATATTGGTAAATCATAATGTAATAGCCGTAGCCGAAGGAGCCAATATGCCTTGTACGCCAGAAGCATTTGCGTATTTTATTGAGAAAAAAGTATTGTACGCACCCGGTAAAGCATCTAACGCAGGTGGTGTAGCTACCAGTGGATTGGAAATGAGTCAAAACTCGTTGCGTTTGTCTTGGACGAGAGAAGAAGTAGATGAAAGATTGCATAATATTATGAAAAATATTCATTCGGCTTGTATCAAATACGGAAAAGAAGGCGATGACGTTAATTATGTAAAAGGCGCAAATATTGCAGGTTTCGTAAAAGTTGCCGATGCAATGCTAGACCAAGGTGTGGTGTAAAAATTTCTACAATAATTCTTCAAAACGATTGACTTGAAATAGTTTATCGTTTTTTGAAATAATACCAATATGAGAAATGCCATTGCTCGCTACAAATCTTGTGGCGAGCAATTGTGTATTATAGATAGCCAGCTGGTCTAGTGCGGGCTGCACCAATTTTACATTGGGTTGTTTGCATTCAATGAGCAAATATGGTTTGGCATCTAGGTCAAAAACACATATATCAAAACGCTTATTTTTTGTATTGACTTTAAAAAGTTTTTCTACGGCTATTCGAGTGGGTGGAATATTGCAATCGTGAACGAGAAAGTGAAGCCACAGCTGTCTTACTTGCTCTTCGGGCGTAAGGATAATCCATTTGTTTCGCACAATATCATACACGCGACGAATATTGTCTATGGTTTGAATTTTTATTGAATAATTTCCAAAAGAAAGTGTCATTATGAGCAAAATTAATGTTTTTTTTATTAGTCAATAAAATTCTATTGTGGATTTATAAATTTGAAAATAACATAAATTGAATTAAATTTGTAAATTGTCCATATTTTCTTTGATTCAAAGAATCCAAAAATGAATATTGAATGAAAAATGTTTTAAAAATTAGTTTGATTTTGTCGCTTGTCTTTGGGATTGAATTCTATTCGTATTCTCAAAATATTTCTTTTTCAAAAGTAGATTCTACTTGGGCCGATAGTGTAATGCAACAAATGACCTTGCGTGAAAAAATTGGGCAGCTGTTTATGTTGGATATTCATCCCGATTATTCACATTTGAAACGAAAACAAGAAATAATGGACGCCATAGCGCAGTACAATCTTGGTGGCGCTATTTTTATGAAAGGCGAATATCAAATAGGCGTAGACTGGATTCAAGAATTTCAAAAAATGTCTAAAGTCCCAATGATGATGTCTATAGATGGAGAATGGGGGATGAATATGCGTATAAAAAATGCGTTGAAATATCCTTATCAGTTGACATTGGGGGCTATTCAAGATAATAATTTGATATACCAAATGGGAAAAAACATTGGTAAAGAATGCCGAAGTATGGGGCTTCAAATCAATTTTGCGCCTGATGTAGACGTGAATGTCAATCCCCGAAATCCAGTAATTAACTATCGTTCGTTTGGAGAAAACAAATTTAATGTAACCGCCAAAGCAGAAAAATATGCCTTGGGAATGCAAAGCGAAGGCGTAATGGCCAATCTCAAACATTTTCCAGGTCACGGCGATACCGATAAGGATAGTCATAAAGATTTACCAACTATTAATAAGCCAAAAAATGTTCTGGAAGATTTGGAATTGTACCCATTTCGAGAATTGATAAAGAAAAATATTTGGAGTGCAATGGTTGGACACCTCAATGTGCCTGCATTGGATTCTACGGGCAGGGCGGCATCGTTGTCTTGGGAAATTTCTACCAATTTGCTTAGAAATAAGCTGGGTTTCAAAGGACTTGTATTTTCGGATGCGCTCAATATGAAAGGAGCCAAAACAAAATTTGAACCCGGCGATATTGAATTAGAGGGTTATAAAGCGGGAATGGATATTTTGGTTTTTTCTGAAAATATGCCAATTGCATTGACCAAAATTGAAGAATATATCTCAATGAGTGATGAAAATTTTGAAGATTTTCATAATAGAATATACCGTATTTTGCTTTTTAAAAGTAAGTTGATTGCAAATAGTGCATTTACCTTTCAGCCAAATTTTTCTTATATCAATACACCCAGCAATCACGAACATTTTCAGTTTTGCCAAAAATTATACGACCATTCGTTGACTTATATTTCTGAAGATAAAGATTTTATAAAAAGACTTCAGAATCCTACATCCAAAAATTTATTGATTACCGTGGGAAGTCTCAATGATAATTACCTGCGAAATTGGGCGATGAATATGTCCAATTATCAAGTGGTTTCGCTTTCCAAAAATGCAGATATCAATGAACTGTTTAGAATCTATGATATTTTGTCAGGATTTGATAATATCGTAGTAGCCTATAATGATTTGTCGCAGCACGCTAATAAGAATTTTGGGCTGAATGTATCAGTAACAAATTTTATTTCACAAATCAATTCATTCCCGAATGTCTTAAATATTTGGATGGGAAATCCTTATGGGCTTATTTATTTCCAAAATGCAAAAAATGTATTGGTGGCTTATGAAGACAATGTTTTTACACACACTAGTATTTACAATTTTTTGAATAATCGTTGGAGCCCAATAGGAAAATTACCCATATCGGTGGGCAAATATAAAGAAGGAAACAAAATAGATGAAAAAAACAAGATTAATTCATTTGAGATTCTTCCAGAAGAAGAATTGGAATACACGCCGTTGTCTAAGGAGGGAATAGAAAAAGTAGATTTTTTCTGTGAGGAAATGATAGCTAATGGCGCTACGCCTGGCTGTCAGGTAGTGGTATATCACAAAGGAAAAGAAATTCTTAATAAAGCGTATGGTACTCAAACGTATGCAATAGATTCTAGAAGAGTTACTAAAGATGATGTGTATGATTTGGCTTCATTGACAAAAATTCTATCTACTACTCTTGCAACAATGCGATTGAAAGATTTGGGACTTATTAGAATTTATGGACAAGTAAAAGATTATTTAGAATTGGATTCTACGGCTACTATCAAAGATGTTTTTATAAGCCAATTGATGACACATTCAGCGGGTTTTACACCATTCATGCCCTTTTATCAACGTTTTAATAATGATAATTATTTTCAGTATTTTAGTTTGGTTAATGAAGGTAAATTTAATATGAAAGTAGCTGAAAATCTTTATATTCGTGAAGATTTCAAAGATTCTATGTGGTATGAAATGTCTCATTCAAAGCTAACGGGAATAGGGAAATACAAATACTCAGATTTGAGTATGTACACTATGCAAAAAATAGTAGAATCTATTTCAAAAACACCATTGGATAAATTTGTATATGAATCTTTTTTCAAGCCAATGAATTTAAAACTTACATATAATCCATATAAATCAGTTTCGCTACAAAATATTGTGCCTACAGAATATGATGTAACTTTTAGAAAGCAATTGGTGCATGGCTATGTGCATGATCAAGGAGCTGCACTCTATGGAGGTGTAGCAGGACATGCAGGGCTTTTTGGAAGAGCCAAAGATGTAGCCGAAATTATGCAAATGTTAATGAACTATGGCACGTTGAATGGAAAAAAATATTTCAACGAATTGACCGTAAAACAATTTACTTCACAGCAAAGCGAATCTTCAAGAAGAGGTCTTGGATTTGATAAGCCCGAAAAAGATGGACCTACTTCACCACTTTGTTCGGCAAATACCTTTGGTCATACTGGTTTCACCGGAACATGTGCTTGGGCTGATCCTGACCATGAATTGGTTTATGTGTTTTTATCAAATAGAATTTACCCCGATGCTGAAAATAAAAAAATGATTTCTGGAAATTATAGAGTTAAACTGCAAACGCTTATTTATAATTTATTGGGTATTAAATAGTGCTTGCTGTTTAACGTGTATTAACCTATAAATCAGTGATTTAAATATCAATTTTAATTGATTAAGTGCAAGCTAATTTTGACTTGAAGCCAATAGAATCATTTTTTATCCTTGCATACTATCGTGATAAAATACACTACTCAGAAATTAGTCATCTACTTCGTTACAGA
>CAZUUI010000172.1:0-4857 GCA_964622955.1 uncultured Chitinophagaceae bacterium
TGACGATATGCTTTCCGATGTTTTGAAAGGCAAAAAAAGTATTCAAGAATTCAGCAAAACGATTGACTACAACTATTCGCAAAAGAAAATGGAACTGAGCGGTAGATTGTTTTAGGATATTTTAGGAACTTCAAACGCTATCATATACAATTTTTATGTATATTTGCGCCCTATTTTTACACACTAAATAAAACAATATGTATAAAATAAAGTTTGGAACCGACGGATGGAGAGCTATCATAGCACAAGATTATACTACCGAAAATGTAGCGCGAGTAGCAGCAGCTACCGCAGATTGGGTATTGAACAAATCCGATAAACCTACCATTACATTGGGGTATGACTGTAGATTTGGTGGTCAACTTTTTGCCGAAACGGTTATCAGAGTTATGTTTTCAAAAGGTGTAAAAGTATTGTACAATCAACATTTTTGTACCACCCCTATCCTATCCTTTGCTACCAATCATTTTCAAGCCAATATTGGCGTAATGATAACCGCTAGCCACAATCCTCCTTCATACAACGGATACAAACTAAAATCAACATTTGGAGGTCCTTCTTCTCCTGCCGAAGTTCAGGAAATAGAAGATATGATTCCCGATACATATACTTTTGCAAACGAATCGCTCGAATCAATTGCAACGCAAGGGATGCTTGAATATGTCGATTTTTCTACATTGTATGTCGATGCTATCAACAAACGATTTGATATTGCAGCAATGCGAAACTCTGGCATCAAAGTAGCCTACGACGCTATGTTTGGTGGTGGGCAAGGCATTTTCCCTATGTTGTTTCCCGAAGCCGTTTTGGTTAATTGTGAGTGGAATCCTCGCTTCAACAATTTGGCTCCAGAACCTATTCCTGCCAATCTAAAGCATTTTGCATCAGTAATCCAAAAAGAAGGCAATATCGATTTTGCATTTGCCAATGACGGCGACGCAGACCGTATAGCCCTTATGGACAAAGACGGCAATTATATCGATGCGCACCAAATCATCTTGATGCTTATCTACATCCTCCACAAAGTCAACGGTATGACGGGACGTGTAGTGGTGGCATTTTCGGTTTCTCCAAAAGTAGAAAAAATGTGTCAAATATTTGGGTTACCTATAGAAGTGACTCAGATAGGATTCAAATATATAGCCGAAAAAATCCAAGAAGGCAATGTCCTTGTAGGAGGCGAAGAAAGCGGAGGTATATCGGTAGCAGGGCATATTCCTGAGCGCGATGGCATCTGGGATGCGTTGATTATACTTGAATATTTGGCTAAAACGGGCAAATCGCTTCAAGACTTAATCGATGAAGTCAACGCTGTTGTAGGTGCTTTTGCTTATGGTAGAAACGACCTCAAACTTACGGAAGCCAAAAAACAAGCCATTCTTGAATATTGCAAAACACAAAAAATAGATACCTTAGCCGATATCGCAGTGGAAAAATTGGAGACTATAGACGGCTTCAAATATCACCTAGAAGGCGAGCGTGTGCTGATGATACGCGCCAGCGGCACCGAGCCCGTACTTCGTGTATACTGCCAAGCCGAATCCAAAGCCAAAGTAGCTGAGATTTTGGATAAAGTTTGTAGTTTCTTGCAGGGGATTTAGTTTTTTATTTCAATAGTCAATTTGAGATTGAGAAATATTTAGTTAATAATTAAGTATTTTCAAAAAAACATCATATTCATAAAACTTAATTGCGTTTTTTATTGTTTATTTGTTTTTAGACAATCCAAATAAGTAATATTGATGTATTTAAGATTTTTTTCGCTCGTTCTGGTTTTATTAGGCTCATTTTCAAGTATTTTTGCTCAAAACGTACAGATTTTGGGCGAAGTAAAGCACGCTGAAACTAAAAAAGGAGTGGATTTTGCTTCGGTAACGCTACTCAATAGCGCGGGCAAGCCTATCAATATGACCAAGACTCAAAATGGCGGAAAATTTTCATTGGCAAATGTAGCACAGGGAATCTATACCCTCAAAATCAATAGCATTGGCTTCCAATCCAAAGAAATAAAGGGCGTGGAGGTAAAAGACAATACCGTGAATTTGAAAACAATTTTGATTTCGGAAAATAAGCAAGTAGTGAGCGATGTCATTATTTCCGCCAATAAATCTACCAAAGCATCAAATATTGAGAAAAAAGAATACAGTCCTACACAGCTTTTGAATTCGCAGAATGCGTCTGCCGCAGAGGTGATAGGCAATATTCCTTCTTTGAACTTGGGAGGCGAGGGAAATTCGCTCAGCTTTAGAGGCGATGATAATATTACGGTGCTAATCAATGGTAAGATTGCGTCGATGACAGGAGAAAATTTGAGCCAAATTCCCGCTTCGGCTATCGAAAAAATAGAAGTAATTTCTAATCCTACCGCCAAAACCAATTCGGAAGGCTCGGCAGGCGTGGTAAATATTGTATTGAAAAAAGCGTATTCGCAGCTCAATAGTGGTTTTGTGGCGGTGAGTGCAGGATCGAGAGAAAAGTACAATGCGCAACTTGGATACAATTTCCAAATGAATAAATTTGCGTTTAGCACGGCTTACAATTATCGATACGAAGAGCGCTATGTAGATGGTTTTGCTATTAGAAGCTATGACAATAATGGTTTGAAAAATTATTTCAATCAATTTACGGATGGTATGACGTATAAGCCCAATCATTTTTTTAGACTGGGTGCCGAATATCAAATTAATGCAGACCAATCAATTGCATTTACAGGAAGTATAGCCAAATCTTGGGAGAATCGATATGAAACCAAGTATAATGAAATCTTAAACGAATTGAAACAAAAAAATGATGTTTGGGATAGAAAATCTTGGGAAAATGACGAAAACTTGGTTTTTGACGCTACACTGTCCTATAACCTAAAAAACCCAACTTCGGGAAATACGCTTTCGATTGAGTACAGTATCAATGGCAATAACAATGATAAATTTTCGGATTTTTCCAATATATATACGACTCAAAATTTCACCCCAAATGCAACTTTGGATAGAAATACCATAGAAAACCTACAAACGCGTATTACCAATATTGTTCAAGCCGATTTTAGAATGCCTTATTCAAAATTGTTGGATTTAGAAACCGGATTGAGAGGTTCGAATAGAGAATTTCGATTTACAAATCTATACAAAACATTGGAAAATAATGAATGGGTTACAACCAATTCATTGACAAACGATTTTAGATTTTCCGAAAATGTTTTTAGTCTCTACGGCGTGGTTTCAAGCCAATGGAGCAATCGCCTGAGCAGTAAAATGGGGCTAAGAATGGAACAAACCAATACAAAAAGTACCAATTTTGATTCGGTATCGTTGTACAATTACAATTATTTCAATGCCTTTCCATCTGCAATTTTCAACTATAAATTGAACGAAAAAAGCAATATAAGCGCTTCGTATGCATTGAGAATCAATAGACCAGGCCCTGGTATGCTCAATCCGCTTCAGGATGTGGGCGACCCTCAAAGCCAACGATATGGAAATCCTGAACTAAAGCCCGAATTGGTGCATTCATTTGAAATCGCAACGGGAAGTGAGTTGAGCAAAAAATTAAGTTTTAATTCGAGTATATATCACAAACGTTCGGAAAATGCCATTACACGATTTTTGACAGCAGATAGCACGGGTGTTACAAGAGTTTATATCGATAATATTGGAAATATTTACTACAATGGGTGGGAATTTATATTGAATTACAAACCCAACAAAATTGTGAATTTTTCATTTAATAGTAATTTGTCATATAATATTCTCCGCTATCAAAACAATGAAAAAACGTATGAAAATAGCTATTGGAATCTACAAACACGAGGAGTTATGAATATAAAATTGCCTTGGGATATCGATTTTCAAGCTATAGGATTTTATAAATCACCAATGAATACTCCTCAAGGCGAAATTCAATTTGTAAGTAACGTAGATTTGACGCTACGCAAAAAAGTATTTAATCAAAGAGGATTGCTGACATTGGGCGTTACGGATTTATTCGACGACACTAAATTTATGATAGAAGTAGCCGATACGGATTTTACAAGTGATTTTAGAAGAAAAAGAGAAACCAGAGTTATCACCTTAGGATTTAGATATAATTTTGGGAAAGATCCAAGCAATTCAAAGAAAAATCCAAAATTGGAAAAGCCCGAACCAAGAGAAAGTCAATTAGAAGGCATGTAAAAATTTAAAATTATGGAATTATTAATCAAAAACATCAGAAAGTATATAGACTTAACTGATAATGAAGCAAATGAAATAATAACTTATTTTGAGAAAAATAAGGTTTCAAAAAAAATCATGCTTTTATCTAAAAATGAAATTTGCGACTTTTCATTATTTGTAAGTTCAGGCTGTTTAAAAATGTATAGCTTAGATGAAAATGGCGTAGAACACATCATACAGTTTGCGTCTGAAGACTGGTGGATATCAGATTTATATAGTTTTCTAACAGACAAGCCCTCTGAATATTATATTGAAAGTGTAAAAGACACTACATTCTTAAAACTTACAAAGGAAAACAGAGAAAAAATGTTGGAAACACATCCAAAGATGGAACGTTTTTTTAGAATTTTATGCGAATTCAATATTGTACACTCTAGGAAACGTATCGTTGATTTGATGCAAACTCCTGCAAAAGAGCGTTATGAAAAATTCTGTAAAATGTATCCAACCATTATGAACGATGTTCCATTGAAACACATTGCATCATACATAGGAGTTACGCCAGAGTTTTTGAGCAAATTGCGTTCTATTCGATAAATATTTTATACCAATCTTACTTATAAAATAGTCCAAACTATTTTGTAAGTTTAGAGTGGTAAATGCCGTCATAACAAGCAAATAGTACAATTAAAATTGGACTATATTG
>CAZUUI010000173.1:0-4756 GCA_964622955.1 uncultured Chitinophagaceae bacterium
ATTGGCGCCTACCCTCGTAAATAAATTATCGATATAGCCGATATGCGCTTCCGATGCAGGTACATAGCATCCCATCTGCGCCATCAGCACAATGAGCGCCGTTTGCCGCAGCACCGCACTTTTCCCCGACATATTGGGACCTGTGAGGAGGATAATTTGTTGCTCTTCATTGCTCAGATACGTATCGTTAGGGATATAGGCTTGATCCATTCCCAATCGTTTTTCAATAACAGGATGGCGTCCTTGTTTGATATCGATTACCAACGTATCATTCAACACAGGGCGGCAATAGTTATTTTGCAACGCTACCTGCGCAAAACAGATAAGACAATCCAATTCGGCTATCATTTTGGCATTAATCTGAACGGGGTCTATATATTCCTGCAAATCGCGCACCAATTGCATCCACAATTTCTCCTGAATTTGATACATTCTATCTTCTGCGCCCAAAATTTTATTTTCATATTCCTTCAATTCAGGCGTAATGTATCGCTCCGCATTAGAGAGCGTCTGCTTTCGAATCCACTCTTCGGGAACTTTATGCTTGTGCGAATTGGTCACTTCGAGAAAATAACCAAATACATTGTTGAAACCTATTTTGAGATTGGTAATTTCGGTGCGTTCGGTCTCGCGCTGTTGTATTTCGAGCAAATATTCCTTGCCATCGTGCATCAGCGAAAGATTTTCATCCAAATCGGCATTAAAACCGCGCTTAAACACACAACCTTTGTTGAGTGCGGTATTAGCATCATCCAGCAATTGCGTATCTATCATTTCTATCAAATTCTGACAAGGATTGAGAAAATCGAGATATTTCATCAAGGATTTTTCGCCACTTTCTTGAATTACTTGAATGATTTGCTTAATGATTTGTTGCGATTTTTTGAGCTGCACCACCTCTCGAGGCGACATTTTTTGCATCGCTACTCTAGATATCAAACGCTCCAAATCGCCTACTTGCTTGATTAATTCTGCCATTTTCTCTTTCAAATCTTCTTTTTTTAAGAAAATTTCAACTTGATTGAGACGATGATTGATTTTATCGATATCAATTAAAGGCAACAAAATCCAACGCTGTAGCATACGAGCGCCCATTCCCGTTTGGGTTTTATTGATTACATCAAAAAGCGAAGTAGCGCCAGCG
Source organism: uncultured Chitinophagaceae bacterium (assembly GCA_964622955.1). Lineage (GTDB taxonomy): Bacteria > Bacteroidota > Bacteroidia > Chitinophagales > JADJOU01 > CHPMRC01. The sequence goes on from CAZUUI010000173.1 coordinate 1,145, forward strand.
TGCACACTTTCTACCAATTCCAGATTTCGTATAGAAAAATTATCGAGCCATACATAATCCGAAGATTGAAGTATGGAAATTTTGCTTATATGATCTAATTTGTGCTGTTCATTGCTATTGAGATAATGCAAAATAGCCGAAGCCGCCGTAGTACTTTCGTCAAAAGATTCTATCCCAAATCCTTTGAGGGAAAGGGTTTGAAACTTTTTCAATAAGGTTTCTTTTGAGAAATCTTCGCCATAAATCCAATCTTCAAGCGGATAGGTATAAAAATGAGTAGATAGCTTCTGAATCCACTCTTTCAGACTATTTTTGGGATAAATAATTTCCGAAGGATTATAACTTTGTATTATTTTTTCGATATAAGCTTCCGAGCCTTTTGCGATATAAAATTCGCCCGTAGAAATATCTATCAACGCTATTCCCAGTCCATTTTTGCTGGAATACACAGATGCCAAAAAGTTATTTTTTTGACTATCCAAAATAGAATCGGAACTAGCCAAACCAGGCGTAATAATTTCGGTAACGCCTCTTTTGACAATACTTTTGGTCATTTTGGGGTCTTCCAATTGCTCGCAAATAGCTACCCGATAGCCACTGCGCACCAATTTGGGCAAATAATTTTCCAATGCGTGATACGGTATCCCTGCCAAAGGCATTTCGCCTGCGGAGCCATTATGTCTTTTGGTGAGTGTGATCCCCAAAGCTGCAGAAGCTTTTACAGCATCATCGCCAAAGGTTTCGTAGAAATCCCCTACCCTAAAAAGCAATATCGCGTCGGGATATTTTGCTTTTATTTGGTTGAACTGTTGCATCAAGGGGGTTTCCTTGCTCATAAAACTACTATTTTTTGAAGATTCTAACGTGCGAAGTTAAAATATTCCCCCCGAAGACTTTCAATTATCTTTTTGGATGTAGAAATTTTGTTGATAAGCCTTACCTTTCAAAATTCTTTTGACAATTTACCCATAAGATTCAATTCATTATCCTTATCTTTGCCCTTGAATTAACCAAAGACGTTTTGCGTCAAAACACTTTCACAATCAAATAGATAGAATGATAGATATCGATACCATACAGTCCACAGGCGAACAAGATACCCGTTCGGGGTTTGGTGTAGCAATGAGTCAATTAGCGGATGAAAATCCAGCCGTAGTAGCACTTTGTGCCGATTTGACCGATTCCCTTAAATTGGGCGATTTTAAGAAAAAAGTACCCAATCGTTTTATCCAATGCGGCATAGCCGAAGCCAATATGATAGGACTGGCTGCGGGATTGGCTATTGGAGGCAAAATTCCTTATGCTACGTCATTTGCCAATTTTGTGACGGGCAGAGTGTATGACCAAATAAGACAATCCGTAGCGTATTCCCATAAAAATGTAAAAATATGTGCCTCTCACGCAGGGCTTACATTGGGCGAAGACGGTGCTACACATCAAATTTTGGAAGATATAGGATTGATGCAAATGCTTCCGAATATGACCGTAATTAATTCGTGCGACTACAATCAAACCCTTTTGGCTACAAAAGCCATTGCGGAGCACGACGGCCCCGTATATTTGCGATTTGGTAGACCCAAAGTGCCTATTTTTACGTCTTTAGAAATTCCTTTTGAAATAGGAAAAGCTCAAAAAATATGCGACGGTACCGATATTACTATTCTGGCAACAGGCCATTTGGTGTGGGAAGCGGTAGTAGCGGCCAAAAGATTAAAAGCCGAAGGTATTTCGGCAGAAATATTGAATATTCATACCATTAAGCCTTTGGATAACGAAGCCATCCTCAACAGCATCGCTAAAACAAAAAAAGTAATCGTAGCCGAAGAACATCAAAAATTAGGAGGCTTGGGCAGTACAGTTGCTTTACTTTTATCTGAAAAAATGCCAACACAAATGGGTTTTGTATCGGTAAATGATAGTTTTGGAGAAAGTGGTACGCCTGCACAATTAATGAAAAAATATGGCTTGGACAGCGAAAACATCTATTTGAAAGCCAAATCTATGCTTTAAGATGATGCTGATAGATACTCATTGTCATTGTTATATCGATTCGATGAATTCGACTAAACCACAATGGCTCCAAAACATTGCAGAAAAAAAAGTGCAACATATATTGTTGCCCAATATAGACAAAGAATCCATCCCTTTATTGGAAGCATTGGTAGATGAAAATCCATATCTTTTTGTTCCAATGATGGGAATTCATCCTTGTGATATAAAAGAGACGTACAAACAAGATTTGGAATGGATTCAAGCGCTTTATCAAAAAAATTCCGATAGGTATTATGGAATTGGTGAAATAGGTCTTGATTACCACTGGGATATGACCTTTCAAAAAGAACAAATTTGGGCTTTTGAAGCGCAATTGGAATGGGCTATTGCTGAAAATAAAGCCGTATCCATTCATTCGCGAAAAGCCAATCACGATACCATTCCTATTATTTCTAAATACGCCAAAAAAGGATTGAAGGGTGTAATGCACTGTTTTTCGGGCTCGATTCAAGAAGCTGAAAAAATTATCGAAGCGGGTTTTTACTTAGGAATTGGAGGTGTAGTAACCTATCCCAAAGCGGGATTGGCGGAAATATTGCCTAGTATTCCTATTGAAAAATTGGTGCTAGAAACCGATGCGCCATTCTTGCCACCTGTGCCACACCGAGGCAAACAAAATGAAAGTAGCTTTCTATATCATATTGCCGAAAAATTATCCGATATATATCAAATTCCCTACGAAAATATAGCGAACATAACAACTCAAAACGCTATAGACCTATACAATCTTTCTCATTTATCTAAAATTTGATACCGATGAATCCATTCAAATCTGTAATTTATTATATGTGGTTTTTGGCCGTTGTACTCGTTTTTGCTTTTAGTTTATACCAAATGGCTCGGTTTGGCTTTGCATCCAAAGGTTTAATCAGTTTTATATGTGGTCTTTTGGGGCTTGTTTTTCTGAAACAGTATAAAAAACAACAATAATTAAATAAATTGTATTTTTTTTATTGATTTTTTCTTGTATTTTTGCAAATAAATACAAGGCTATGAATACATTAAGAAAAGTCCTATTTATAATTTTTATTTTTTATAGCTTCAATCTACTGGCACAGCGATCATTTCTAGATAGTGGAAAATTATGGAAAATTACTAATTATATTTGGTCAGTAGAACAAACATCTGAATTATTTAGTGTCAATCCAAATGATACGCAAACTATTAATGGAAAAACATATTTTAAATTTCAAAATATTTGGATACGAGAAGAAAATCAGAAAGTATTTTTCAATAAAAACAATCAAGATTATCCTTTATATGATTTCTCACTAAATGTAGGAGATTCATTCACTTCATATTCATATTATTCTCTGTATCCATATCTTTTTCGAGTTGATTCATTCCGAAAAATAAAATTTAAAAACGGAATAGATAGTATCGTTTATCAAGAAATAAGATGCATAGACAATTCAAGAATAAGAAATATTAAAATAATTAAAGGACTCGGGGCTTTAAATTCGCATCCAGCCCCGTAGCCGGCATCACGCACGCGGTCGTCATCGTGCTGGTCCTGGTGGCGCTCGCCACGGCCCAGGGGCAGGCTGTAGTTGAGCAAGG
>CAZUUI010000174.1:0-989 GCA_964622955.1 uncultured Chitinophagaceae bacterium
TGCATTGCTAAAGGTCTCCAAACGTTATCAAAAATATTTATGGAATACAAATGACACTACTTCTGAAATTAAAGTTTTTGAAAAAGGAATATATATCGTTTCGGTAACGGATACTGCAAATTGTAAGGCAAAAGATTCTGCTATATTGAGTTATTTGCCCATAGATTCAACTTTAATAAATGGCCCAATTGAATGTGAAATGGGAAGTCAAATTGTATTATCCGCTGTAGGCAAAAATAATGGTTTTGTTTGGATGCCAAAAAATCTTTTTAAATGTGATACTTGTATCGAAAATACATTAAAGCTGGAAACAAGTGGATTTGTTTTTTTAAAGTATAAATATCAAAATCAATGCTATTATATTGATTCTCATTATGTAGAAGTGTATGAAAAAGTAGAAGAATTTGATTATCCCAATGTGTTTTCGCCCAATAATGATTTTATCAATGATTGGTTTTATCCAAAATCAAAAAATGTGAATTTTACATTTAAAATATTTAATAGATGGGGCGAATTGTTATTTGTGAGTTCAAAGGAAAAGCCCTATTGGGATGGAACGTATAAAGGGGAGTATCAGTCGCCCGGAGTTTATATTGTTTCATTTGAAGGCCGTTACAGAAATGGTAAGCCTCTCTCAAAAAAAGGCTCTTTGACATTGGTTCGTTAAAATCTACTCACATATCTCCAATAGCCAGTTTTTTTCTACCAACGATTTATTCTCTTGAATCATTTCTTTTAGTTTTTTGCGCTGCGATTTTGTGGCATTGAAGATTTTTCGGGTATATTTGATGAAATTGAGGTAAGCGCTTTTGTAGTTTTCGGCTATAATTTTATTGGATTTTACAAATTCCTTAAAACTAACACACAAGGATTCAAAAGCTTCAAATTCATTAAGTACCACATAATTCTTTAGTAAAAGTAGTTTGGCGTTGGTCGCATAAAAAGGATCTTGGCTAAAGTCTACTTTGAGAAGCTCCCGCAGGCTTTCT
>CAZUUI010000174.1:999-3796 GCA_964622955.1 uncultured Chitinophagaceae bacterium
AGGCTTTCTTTGTATTTTTTTTGTTCAAAGAAAATACGAGCATAGTTGAAACAAGCGCAGGTTTCTTGTTCTTCAGCCGATAGATTTTTGATATATTTCGATAGAAAATGTTGCGCCCAGTCCATTTCTTTTTTTCTAATGGCTACGAGCATCACATTATTAATTGTTCTAAATGATACAAAGTTCTTGGATTCAAACACGCCTTTGGATTCAATAAATTTGTAGATTTCAAATCGTTCGTCTATAAAAGCGGCGTTGCCTGCATTAGATTTTTGGATGGTGTAATTGATTAGGTAATTGATCAACGCCAGTTTTTCTTCATCTATCCAATGGTCAAGATTTTCAAAAAGTAGTTTTTTGAACGAATAATAATGGACTTCATTACCATTCTCGAGCATTTCCAAAAGGGTAAGATACACTTGAAATTCAATTTTGGCTGTATCGAGGTACTTTTCTTTTATGAAATTGAGCTTTGTAATGGGTAATTCAAAGGATTCGGATTTGTAAATCTTTGAAAATGAAATCAAACTACAATAATTTTTGATAAATACCAAATCGGCAAAATATTCCGATTGATTCATAACTTCTATAATAGTTTTGAATTGTTCTTTGTAGTTTTTTTTGAATTTAAACTCAAAAAATGAATTTTCTTGCGCATCAAAAAAGTGCGATAAAAATCGAATATCGCTACTGGTTTTAAATGAATTTGCTTTGTTGATATTGAGTTGTATGTTTTTTCTCAGTTGTTTTTCTATCAAAAAGTCGTTCCAGATTTTAATTGCAAAAGGATTTTCATGTTCATTCTCTTGTACTAATTTCCATTCTTGAATCGCTTTCAAGAGCCTATTTTGTGTGAAACGAAGCTTGGTGTCTACAAATTCTTCTTGCGGATAGATGTATTCATAAAGTTCGGATTTGCTCCCTTTGTCTATTTCCGTTTGTCGCCAAAGATTATAAAAATAGTCGTGGCATCGCACGATGGTTTCAGATTGTCGCCAATTGCTATTTTTTAGGTATTTGTCCAGCGATTTTACTTCTATGGGGGTAAGTGCATTGTAAATCTCGCCCAAAACGGTTTCTTTCATTTTTTAATATATTTTTCGTCTAACAAATGTAAATATTTCTTTTTAAATTTGAGAAATAAAAAAGCATAATTTTGTGTTAAATTTTATAATATTGCAGTTGATGACAATATTGACATAGATATATTAACTTTAAAAGAGATGCGTATGAAACCGAAAATTTTAATTTTTTTGCTACTATTAACAGGTTTTTACAGTAGTGTGAATGCTCAATTTAGGGCTATGAACGATAGTTTTGAAATTCGCAAAGACACGGGAAGTTATTTTTTGAATGTATTGCGCAATGATTCGTTGCCCACTACTGGTGTTAATTCCATTGCGTCAATTTTTAATACAACTCCGGGATTTTTTTATACAATTGTAGGCGATAAGATATTATTGACCGATACCAGTACTTCCAATAATTTTATTAGTTTTAGTTATGTTTTAAAAAATTCTTTACGCTCAGATTCAAGTACTACAAGTGTTTCTATTCGAAAGGATGATGTTTTAACAAAGGTATTCCCTGGTGATATGAATTCCGATTCGTTGGTCAATCATTTGGATTTGTTGAACCTAGGAGTCAATTATGGAAGATACGGCTCGCCAAGAAGAAATAATGAAGCAAATTTTAATTTTTCGAGTTATGTTTCGCCCAATTGGCCTAATTCCAATGGTATTTTCAATGCACGATTGGCAGATGCCGATGGAAATGGCGAAGTAGAAGATGCCGATTTTAATGGCTTGCAAAGCAATTATGCAAAAAATAGTGGCGTGTACACACCGCTTTTTAGTCCGCCTTCTACCACTGTATTTCTCAAGGCAAATCCATTTAAGAGTGATACCATTTATGTAGATTCATTATTTGGAAGTGCACAATGGACACAAATGGTAGGTGTAGAAGCGGTGAATAATCAAGTTATGTATGGTCTAGGTTTTAGCTATAAAACCGAAGTATATAAGAATGGAATTCTGCAAACAAAAGAACCAAAGACAACCTTTAGATATTTAGATAGTTCATGGATAGGAAAGAAGAATAGCGATATGTTTTATATTGATACTTTTTCCAAAAATTTTGGTAAAAATGAAGCGTCCTTAGTCAATAAAAAAGGTTTTAACTCTTCGGGGAAAGGAGAAATGGGTATAGTAGAAATAGTAGTAGAAGAAGTGGATATTGGAAAAATTAATTTTAATGATTTGGTGGAGGTGAAGATAGATTTTAATCAAATTACAAGTATTGATAAAAATTATAATTTAGTTCCAATCAGTGGGAAGTCACAAAGTGTTTTTATACGCAATAAAAGCAAAGCGTCGCTCCAATCATTATTAAAAAGTGGCGTTCGATTGAGCTCTAACTGGTTAGAAAATGGACTGATCTTGTATAATGATTTGACTATGCCTATCAATATTCAAATTTTTGATGCGCTGGGAAATAGAATAGAAAATATTGTGGGTGTTAAAAATCAATATTCAATTAATGCTTCATCTTGGAGCAGTGGTGTATATTTTCTTACGACTTCAGAAGGACATATTTTTAAGCTTCTGAAATAATAATATAGAATTTTTGACATAAATTAAGCCCTCATTTTGAGGGCTTTTTTCGTTTGGGTAATCCATTTAATCAATGAAGTTATTGTGAATAAAAGTAGTTTTAGAAATTATAGTATTGAATGGTTTTTTATTATGAGATCTTTCATTTTATTTAGATTAAACAAAAACTTAAGTGCTATTAATGC
>CAZUUI010000174.1:3806-4658 GCA_964622955.1 uncultured Chitinophagaceae bacterium
TTTATTTTTCTTTAAAAAAATGATGTTTTTAACGCTTAATTTTGCATTAAATATTTTAATCACTAAAAATGTACAAAATGAAAAACAAAGGTTTATTTTTAAAAATATCAATTTTGCTGGTTGGTATTTTGTTTTTTTATAAAAACGGTACAGCACAATGTAGTAACTTTAGTCTTACAGTTACTCAATCAAATGATGGGCCTTATAAGAATGATGTTACTTTGAATGCTTCAACAGTAGGCGCTACATCTAATGTCACTTATTATTGGTATGATAATTCAAATGGAATGATGAGTTATGTAGGATATGGAAGTTCTATATCAGGTGTAGGGGCCGCTATATATTCAGTATCTGCTTATGATTCGTTGACAGGATGTTCCGATACATTTGATTTTACTGCTATAGACACAGGTTCTTTTAATTGCAATAATTTATATGTTTACAAATACAAATCTTCTGATAGTTGCCAAGTCTTAAATGATGCTAAATATACTATTAATGTATATGGAGGCAGTGGAAACTACAGTTACACTTGGGGTCATACTAGCCAAAATGCAAGCACAGTTTCATTTCCTTCCAATGGAAAATATTATGTAACGGTATCAGACATTACCAACAATTGTTCTAGAGTAGATACGATAGATGTAATCGACTGCAATCCTGTTTATTGTAGCGGATTGAATACTTTTACATACCAAATAAGTGATGGATCTAGTAAAAATGATGTAGCTCTGAATGCAACAGCAACAGGGGGCAGTGGACATTATACTTATATATGGTATAAAACGAATATAGTAGGCTATTGGAGTTCAATTTATTATCAAAGTGCAGGCCAATATTCTGTTGTTGTAT
>CAZUUI010000175.1:0-4638 GCA_964622955.1 uncultured Chitinophagaceae bacterium
GTGCCTTGATTTTTTTAAGTACAAAATCCGAGTTAAAAAAATCAAGGCACTTGATTTTATCGTATAGACATACAATTGGTAACGTTCCATACTCATTGCTAATAATTCCAATCTCTAGATTAAACTCGGATTCGAAGAGTTACGATTAATAAACAAGGTTATTTATTCTTTTTCATCATCTCGGAAAATTGTTCTTGTAAAGCATATCAACTATGAAAAATTTATCCATGATCCCATCATTCCAGAAAGTTTTCATAAACCTAAAATATATTTTCTAAAGGAATATTGCATGAAAATTTATCAGGAATCTTTTTAATTTTAATTTTGAGATTCCACAAATTTGAAAACAAAAAATAAAAAATAAGAATTATATAAGTTAAGTATGGTATAAAAAATCTCAAAATTTCAGTAAAAACAATTACTTTTGTTTTGCATAAAAATATTAGCCATTCTATGAAATTTAAAGTGGGCGATACAGTTTCGATTCTTGACGAGCCATTAAAAGGCAAGGTGTTGAGCGTAGGTACTCGAATCAAAGTATTGCTAGAAGATGGTTTTGAGGAGTCTTTTTTGCCTACTCAGCTTTCTGTATTTACAAAAGAATTGCTCCACGAAGAAATGGAATTGAAAGACCAAATTGCTACAACGCATTTCAAAACTCAAAAAATATCCGAAATTGATTTGCATTTTGATGCACAGCGAATGAAAATTCATAATATTTCGCCAGAAGAAATCTTACAGCGGCAATTGATTCTATTGCAAGAAGAAATTAGAGAATCCATTTCCAATAAAATAGATCGATTGATTGTAATTCACGGCATTGGGAAAGGAATTTTGAAACAAGAAGTGCTCAAAGTAGCCCAAAATTACACCACAATTATCGTGCGCTCTTTGCAAGAAAGCCGATATAGAAATTGTGCAATTGCCTTAGATTTTAATTACAATATTTTAAAATAATAAATTCAGGGATTTCATTGTAAATTTGCAACCTTAAAAAAGAATTCATGAAGAAGAATTGGCCATATATCTTATTTTTTGTATTGCTCGCTTTGATTACAAGTTTTTTGATTTTCAAAGATAGTTTTAAGTCTGAAGATGAAAAATCTTTTGCAATCAATGACATAAAAGAGATTTACAGTTTCAAAATTACTGACAAATTGGGGAATGAAGCTTATTTGAAAAAAACAGAAAATGGATGGATGATCAATGGATTTCCTGCACAAAAAGCTTTGGTCATCAATGTATTAGAAACTGTAAACAAGCTACAAGTCAATGTACCTGTTTCAAATGATTTGAGAAAAAAAGTAATAGAAAGGCTACGAAGTGAATCTAAAAAAGTAACTTTTTTTGACAAAAATGGTAATGAAATAAAGTCTATACATATTGCTGGGGCACATATTGAAATGGGGAATTATATGATATTAGAACGAGATGGTGTAGTTTCACCTAATCCATATATCGTTCAATATCCTACATTCAAAGGGGATTTGAAGTATCGATTTCCTACCGATACATTGTCGTGGAAATCTACTGAAGCAATAGCATGTAAAGTGGATTATATTCAACGTGTAGCAGTAACCTATAATGAAAAACCCGAAATGTCTTTCATCCTTGATAAAGATGAAAATACCATTACAATTTCACCAAAACACAAAGCTATTACTCTTCAAAAGCCATTGAATAAAGAAAAAGTAGTGAATTTTTTATTACCTTTTGAAAATTTACATTTTGATGCATGGGTATTGGAAGACAGTGTTATTAATAAAATCAAATCAACGCCAGAATATGCATCCATTGAACTAACCGATATAGAACAAAGAATGCAAGAAATAAAGCTATATAAAATTCCAGAAGGAAATAATTATAAAGTAAAAGATGTTACAGGAAAATCCCTCCCATTTAATGTAGAAAGATTCTGGGCCTATATCCCCAAAACAAAATCTTATGTAATTGTTCAATACTATGTTTTTGGCCCTGTTTTGAGAGAATATGCTTTCTTTTTTGAATAAAATTGGTATTATTTATTATTATCTCGTTCAAAATTTATAATCATATTTTGGAGAGCGGCATCTAACTTTATAGAATCTTGTTGAGAGACTCTTTTTGTAATAGCTACTATACTATCGGCCAAAAGCACTTCTTGATATTCACGATTGTATTCATCTAATTTAATAGTATAGGTCATACCATTAACGTCAAAAGGAATTTGAATTTTCTTTCTTGGTGCTACAACAATTGAAGTAACCACAATAGCTACAAAACCAAAAATTGCAAATAATCCATATTTCGCACGATTCAAAAACTTAAAAAATCGTTTTTTTAGAACTTGATTTCGCTCTTCAGGAGGCATTTTCATAATGTTTTTGACAATGAAATAACGCGTATTCTTAGTTTTGGCAATAGTGTTATAAGCAATCAAATCTATCTGAACTGTAGAAGATTTCATATTTTTAAAACGAACTTTCTTATGCCCACTGGTAGCCACTTGTCCAAAAGGATTGAGGTATACTACATCGGCATTTTGGGTACGCCAATAAAAATCTATGGTTTCGCCACTGAAAATCTCTGTACGATTACAGTAAAAAATTTCTATTTCGGGCTTTTGAGCATTGATATTTTGTGAAAAATTCGTAGCATTTCGAGATGCTTTGGGAGCCGTTAGAGTCAGATCATATTGATTTCTCAAAGAAATATCCGACAATACTTCATACGCTTGATTGATTTCTATAAATCGTTTTTCGGCTTCTTTATTTCCAGGATTTCTATCGGGGTGATATTTAATTACCAATTTCCGATAAGCCGATTTTATTATATCTATAGAAGCATTGGAGGCTATGCCTAAAATTTCGTAATATGTTTTCATAGCTTTAAATCGAATTTTTAAGCCCCTAAATCATAGCGCCATCTTTCAATTTCTCGGCATTTTCAGCAAACTTGAGCGCATCTATCATTTCTTGAATTTCACCATTCATATAAGTATCTAATGCGTAAACCGTTTTATTGATTCGGTGATCGGTAATACGTCCTTGAGGATAGTTATACGTACGAATTTTGGCACTTCTATCTCCTGTAGATACCAAAGATTTTCGTTGACTGGCTACATCGCCTACTCTTTTTTCCAATTCGATTTCATACAATTTGCTTCGAAGCATTTCCATAGCTCGCTCTCTATTAGCCAGCTGCGAACGCTCTACCTGACATACAACTACCATTCCTGTAGGCTTATGCGTCAATTGTACTTTTGTCTCTACTTTATTTACATTTTGTCCTCCTGCACCACCACTTCGCGAAGTTTGCATTTCTACATCGGCAGGATTCAAATAAAAATCAAACTCTTCTGCCTCGGGCAAAACCGCAACTGTAGCTGCAGACGTATGTACCCTACCCTGCGACTCGGTTTTGGGAATACGCTGTACACGATGCACGCCACTCTCATATTTCATATCACCATACACATTTTCACCTTTTACGCTTACTACTACCTCTCTATATCCTTCTGTAGCTCCTTCATTCTCATCCAAAACTTCTGTCTTCCACCCTTTGGTTTCGCAATATCTAAGATACATTCGAAGCAAATCACTCGCAAAAATACACGCTTCGTCTCCACCCGTCCCTGCACGAATTTCAAGCATTACATTTTTCTCATCTGCAGGGTCTTTTGGTATTAACATAAAACGAATATCTTCTTCTAATTTCTCTTTTCGAGGCTCTAGTTCATCCAATTCCATTTTTGCCATTTCTTTCAAATCGGCATCTTTCTCATTTTTCATAATATCCCTATTCACCTCAATATTGGACAAAATATCTTTATATTCTAAATAGGCATTTTTAATAGGTTCCAAACTTCTATAATCTTTGTTCAAAGACTTAAATTTTTCCATATCGGATGTAGAAGATGGATCGCTCAACTTCTGCTCCAAATCTTTGTAACGAATATATATTTGTTCTAACTTATCTAACATAGGTGTATTAATTCAAAAAAGACTGCAAAAATATACAAAATAAGACGAAAAGCGAGGACTAATTTCAGTATTTAAAAAAAATGACCTTAAAAACAAAAAAGCTCAGCACTATTTGTACTGAGCTTTTCAAATGTAGGGATGACAGGATTCGAACCTGCGACCCTCTGGTCCCAAACCAGATGCGCTACCGGGCTGCGCTACATCCCTATCTTTTTAGTTTCTCTTCCAAACTTCGATGCGCTACTCCCGCATGTGCGGGACACTACATCCCTATCTTTTGGATGCGGTGAGAGCGAGATTCGAACTCGCGGTACAGTTTCCCGTACGTCAGTTTAGCAAACTGGTGGTTTCAGCCACTCACCCATCTCACCTTCCTTTCTTGTTTTATCAAAATCGGAGTGCAAATATAATAGTTTTTTTTTAATTTGCAAGCTATAAATAGCTTAAATTTATTCTTTTTTTCAATTCGTCGATTTCCTCTTTAAACTTTCTATCTACTTCCAATTGACTATCAACAACTTGGATAGAATGAGTTACGGTACTATGATCTTTGCCACCAAAGTGTTTTCCAATTTCTTTTAATGAATTTTTTGTGTATTTTTTTGCAAGATACATAGAAATTTGACGAGCAATAACTACTTCCCGCTTTCTGGTATTCTCTTTTAACAATTCTGGA
>CAZUUI010000176.1:0-4625 GCA_964622955.1 uncultured Chitinophagaceae bacterium
CAATTGTACTAAAGTAGATTCGGTATATGTAATTGATTGCAATCCTGTTTATTGTAGTGGATTGAATGCTACCGCAACCCAAGTTAGTGATGGATCTAGTAAAAATGATATAGAGCTAAATGTTACAATAACTGGAGGTAGTGGACAATATTCTTATTTATGGTATAAAACGAATATAGTTGGATACTGGAGTACAATATATAATCAAAGTGCAGGTCAATATTCTGTAATTGTAAAAGATTCGGTTTCTGGATGTAAAGATACTGCTTATATAACAGCTATAGATACGGGAGTATTAAATTGCAATAATTTGTCAATTTTAAAATTTAAATACGATAGTTGTGCGATTACAAATGATGTTTCTTATTCTGTATATGTTTATGGAGGTAGTGGAAATTATAGTTATGCTTGGAGTCATTCTTCACAAAATGTTTCAAGTGTTTCATTCCCTTCCGATGGGAAGTATTATTTAACGGTTACTGATAATTCATATAATTGTTCCAAAATAGATTCAATAAATGTGATCGACTGTAATAGTAATAATTGTCAAGGATTGACGGTAAATCTTACTAAACTTAGTGATGGTAGTGGAAGTAATGATGTAGAGTTAAAAGCAGTTGCCTCTGGTGGAAGTGGTATTTATACATATAATTGGAATAATTATCAATATTGGGGAAGTACTTTTTCCAATGCAACTACAGGGATGTATATTGTACGTGTATTTGATTCTATATCTTTTTGCGAAATATTTGATTCTATCTATGTTACAGATACTTCTTTCAATCCGTGTGCAAATACTTTTACAGCTACTTTTACAAAATTGGCAGACGGTCCTTCTATAAATGACGTATCGGTAAAAGTTGTTTTTAGTGGTGGTACAGCTCCTTATACTTATTATTGGAGTAAAGGAAATAATTCATACAATAACACTACGGTAACGAACGTAGGAGCAGGAAATATTGAATTTTATATCCAAGATACATTGGGCTGTTATAAAACATTCCAATACTATGTAGTAGATACATTTGATTCTACAAATATATGTAATGTGTTTGAGGGAAATATTTATATAAATGATTCTTGTGGGTTGAATGATGTAATACTTTATACAAACGTAATGTATGGTTCTGGAAATTATTCATACAAATGGAATACGGGAGATTCTATAAGTTATATTTCTTCCAAAACTACAGGTACTTACTCTGTTATCATCACCGATTTAATTAAAGGCTGTAAAGACACGGTATCAATTTCGGTAGTAGATACTACTTGTACTGTAGATCCTTGCGCAAATTTTAATGCTTCAATTTATGTATCTGATAGTTGTGGTAGTAATGATATAAAATTGACAGCATCATATTGGGGGTCAAATACAAATAATGTTAAATATAATTGGTCTACAGGTAGCCAAGCCAGTGTGTTGTATAATATGCCTAGCGGAACATATTGGGTAGCGGTTTGGGATTCAGTTAATAATTGTAGAGATACGGCATACATCACGGCAATAGATTCTAATAAAAAATGCTGTCATGCAATTTATTATACAAAAGATAATTATGTAAATGCTTCTAAAACACTATATAATTACTCTTCTTCAAATTACTCTTCTATAAAATCTCAATTGTGGAATTTTGGAGATGGAACTATAGCTACTACATTTAATGCAAATCATACATACACCAATGCGGGTAATTACACCGTTTGTCTTTATATAGAAGATAGCATTGGGTGCAAAGATACCTTCTGCGATGTATTGACAGCACCTGCGCCTGGCAAAAATTTGAAAGTAACGCATTATCAAGGATGGCCAAACAACAATTATGTTCCTGGGCAACCCAAAGATGTTTTTGTGATGTACGAAAATATAGGAACTACTACCGAAAACGTTTTTGTAGAGTATTATTTCCCTACAGGTATGACTTTTGTCAATTCAACTCCACCACCTTTCGGAGTTTTACCTGATAGATTAATTTACAAAAGAGATACGTTTCAGCCTGGTATGACAGATTATATTTCTATTACCATGATTTCGCCTTCTACATTTACATTCGGTCAGTACAAATGCGATGAATCCAAAATTTTATCAATGACCAATGATATTGATGTGTCAAATAATGTTTCTACACTTTGTGATTCTGTAAGAAGTTCTTATGACCCTAATGATAAAACATCTTATCCATCAGGAATAGGCGAGGAAGGAATTACAGACCCAAATACAAAAGAATTAAGTTATTTAATTCGTTTCCAAAATGAAGGAAACTGGAGAACTTACACTGTAAGAGTTGAAGACGAAATAGATCCATCGTTGGATATCAATTCTTTAAAATTGGGTGATATATCGCATGATTTTAGATTGGTTAAAAAAGGTAGAAAATTGACTTGGTATTTTGATAATATTTATTTGACTCCAAAATCGGAAGATGAAGCAAAAAGCAGTGGATTTATAAGTTATACATTGAAATTAAATCCAGGATTGCCATTAGGAACAAAAATCAAAAACACCGCTTATATCTATTTTGATTACAATGAGGCTATTATCACCAATACAAAAGTAAATACATTGAAATCTACAAGTAGTATTCAGTCGGCCGCTCATAATGATGAAAATAATTTCATAGTTTCTAGATTAAATTCGAGTGAAATTCAAATTAAAGCCTTTGCAAATATGAAGAATGTATCTATCTATAATATTCAAGGTGCAAAACTTTTTGAACAAACTGCAAATCAAAAATCAATCATCATAAATGAAGCTACTTTGAGTCAAGGTGTTTATATAATTAATGTAATCATTGGCGAAAATACAATAAGTAAAAAAGTGAAATTTTAATTAATTGTTTTTAAATTTTCAATAAAATAAGTGACTGGCTCTGATTTTTTCGGAGCCAGTTTTAGTTAAAAAATGCTAAAAATCGACTGTTTTTTCTAGTTTTTAAAACGTTTACTCAAAATTTTCCACTTTCACTCAAAATTTAGTAAAAATCATAGTATTCGTTTCATCTTTGCATTAGAAATTTAAATCAAACAAATTCTATTTATTCCATTCAGGGAAAAATAGTTTAAAATATAATATCTTTTAAATTCATAAAAGATATAAAGATTGGAAAACATTACCTAATTAATAAGAAGCGCACTGAAGTAATAATTAGTGCGCTTTTTTCGTTTATTACGAGTTTTCATTATACTTCTTTTCAAAAAAATCCTATATTTGCCAATTATGACATTAAAAAATTCATTTATTTCAAATATCAAGCACAATGGAATAGTCCCCGTGTGTCTTATGATTTTTTTGAGCTTTTTTGTCAAAGGACATGCGCCGCTTAGCCTTTCAGTATTGGGATTGGTATTGTATTCTTTTTTGTTTTTTTCGCTTAAAAAAGAGTTTCGCAAAAGAGATTTTGTTTTTATAAGTCTCATTTTGTTTTATGTTTTTGTAGTACTTTCAGGGCTTTGGAGTCAAGATTTATTTTATTTTTTTCAGAAAATGAACCTCAAAAGTTCGCTGATAGCCGTTGCATTTAGTTTTTTATGGCTTCCCGATATTTCCTTAAAACAATTTGAAAAATTGACTATTGCTTTGTTGGTGCTTTTTGTATTGTCTTCTTTTATGGTTATTGGAATATATTTTAAAGATGTTCAAGCTTTTTCGCACAAAATTATGCAAGGACAGCCTTTATGGGTACCTATGCGAAGCCATATTCGATATGGTTTATTGCTCAATTTTTGTTTTTTGTTAGCACTATATTTTTCGTCTTTTTACCATCAAGTTGATAAACGAAAATCGATTTTTTATGGAATTATAGCGCTGTATTTGTTTGTGTTTATTCATTTTTTGAGTGTAAGGAGTGCTATGCTTGCTATGTATATAGCATTGATTTGTTTTGGGGGATTTTGGGTGATTAAAACTCAAAAAATCATCAAGGCAGGCCTTATCACGAGTTCTGTCATTTTACTGTCATACACAATGATTCTTTTTGTGCCTACATTGAGCCGAAAAATAGGGTATATGCGTTGGGATATTCAAGAGTTTTTGAAGAATCCTATTCACAAATATTCCGATGGTAGCCGTTGGCATTCCATACATATTGGAGCTGAAATTTTTATGAAAAATAAAATGTTAGGCGTTGGGGAAGGGGATATGAAGCAGGCTATCGTAGCTATTACGGGCGAAAATAAGGGCGATGATATTATGCTGCCACACAATGAGTTTGTATATATTGCAGCAGCAAATGGTCTTGTAGGCTTATTATTATTATTGATTTCAATAATTGCTTCTTTTTGGATAGCATGGCGTCAAAAAAAATGGTTGCCTTTTGCCTATACTGCCGCTATGTGCTCGGCTTTTATGGTAGAACCGATGCTGGAGACCCAAATTGGAGTTTTGGTATTTGTAGTGCCTTTTTGTTTGCTTCACAAAATTGAGATTCGCCCATGACTATCACTACTGTAATTATTACCTTCAATGAAGCATTGAATATTGGCAAATGTATAGAAAGTGTATTGCCTTTTTCGGATGAAGTTATTGTTGTGGATAGTTTCTCAAACGATAAAACGATAGAAATAGCGGCTGCATTTTCCAAAACGAAGGTTTATCAGCGAGTTTTTGACAATTATATTCTTCAAAAAAA
>CAZUUI010000177.1:0-1988 GCA_964622955.1 uncultured Chitinophagaceae bacterium
AACAATTTTTTCGCTAGCGAAAAAATTGTTTTACCCCCGAGACTTTAAAAAAAACACACAGTCATTCCGACCATAAGGAGGAATCTAATATTTTTATCTTTAAATGCGTTTGCACTAATTTTCAATGTGAAATTTTATTTTCTCCAAAAATTATGTACCTTTGTGGGTTTAGTAATACGATAGCGCAATCATAAAAAAATGCAAGAAATAATCATAAAAGGAGCCAGAACCCACAATCTAAAAAACATAGATTTGACCCTTCCCAAAAAGAAACTCATTGTAGTAACAGGTGTTTCGGGTAGTGGAAAATCTTCCTTGAGTATAGACACAATCTATGCCGAAGGGCAACGAAGATACATTGAAAGTTTGAGTAGTTATGCGCGTCAGTTTCTCAGTCGTATGAACAAACCCGATGTGGATTATATCAAAGGATTGTGTCCTGCCATTGCATTGGAACAAAAAGTAGCGGGAGGCAACAACCGCAGTACCGTAGGTACATTAACGGAAATATACGAGTACCTCCGTCTTCTATTTGCTCGTGTTGGCACTACCTATTCGCCCAAAACAGGCAAAAAAGTACAGAAAGATGAAGTGGTAGACGTAGTTAATTATATCTTGAATTTGGACAAATCCGCTACTTATTTTATAGGATTTGAGATAAAAAGCACCAAAAATGCCGAAAGTCAACTGAATGTCTTATTGAACAAAGGATTCAACAGACTTTGGGATGGCAAAAAATTTATCAAAATTGAAGATTTGCTGGATAATAAAGAAAAATGGAAATCGCTGTATGTGGTGGTAAAACGATTTTCGGTGCCAGAGACGATTGAAGACAGTTTTGTAAATGAAATTTCGGATAGTGTCCAAACCGCTTTTGAAGAAAATCAATTTGAATGTGAAGTTATCAATACAGCGGATAATACCAATCATTTGTTCAACAATAAATTTGAAGCCGACGGCATTACTTTTGAGCAACCCTCGCCTCAATTTTTCAACTTCAACAACTCCTACGGCGCTTGTCCTACCTGCGAAGGTATGGGAAATATCTTGGGAATAGACGAAGATTTGGTCATTCCAGACAAAACCCGAAGTTTCTACGAAGAAATGGTAGCGCCGTGGCGAAGCGAAAAAATGAAAGTGTATTACACCCAGTTTTTGAACAAAGCTGAAGCCAATAAATTTCCAATTCATCGCCCATATTTGGACTTGAACGAAAAAGAAAAAACCTTGTTGTGGGAAGGAAATAAAACCACGCAAGGCATCAACCAGTTTTTTGAAATGGTTCAAGAAAACAATTACCGAATTGAGTACCGAATTCTGTATTCGCGCTATCGAGGCAAGACGCACTGTCCAGACTGCAAAGGACATAGAATCCGAAAAGATAGTAATTATGTAAAAATAGCCGAAAAAACCATTTCCGAAATTTTAGAAATGACGGTGGAAGAAATGTATTTTTTCTTCAAAGAAATTCCATTGACGGAGCACGAAAGTCAAATAGCAAAACGAATATTGCTAGAAATAAACAATCGTCTGGAATATATGATGAATGTAGGATTGAGTTATTTGACGATGAATCGTATAGCCAATACCCTTTCGGGAGGTGAAAGCCAGCGTATAAATCTCACTCGAACTCTTGGCAGCAATCTCACCGACAGCCTTTATGTGCTAGACGAGCCGTCTATAGGACTGCATCCCAGAGATACGACCAAGCTCATCAAAGTACTCAAAACACTCCGCGACCTAGGCAATACCGTATTGGTAGTAGAGCACGAGGAAGAAATTATGAAATCGAGCGATTTTGTAGTAGATATGGGCCCTTTGGCAGGATCGCAAGGAGGCGAAGTGGTTTTTGCGGGAGACTATGATACTATCAAAAAAGCAACAAAAAGCTTGACCGCAGACTATCTCAACCACGCAAAAAACGTAACTCGAGGCACAAAAAATACGGTTTTCAAAAACATGCGAGTTCGGGCAGCCAGTATATTGAA
>CAZUUI010000177.1:1998-4017 GCA_964622955.1 uncultured Chitinophagaceae bacterium
CATAATTTAAAAAATATTGATGTAAAAATTCCTTTGAATGCGCTAACGGTAGTTTCGGGCGTTTCGGGGAGTGGCAAAACTACGCTGATAAAAAAAATTCTCTATCCTGCCTTGATGCATAAATTGGGAAATTTTATCGAAAAACCAGGGCTTCATAGCAGTATTGAAGGCGATATCAAAAGCATTTATCACGTAGAAATGATAGACCAAAATCCGCTAGGACGAAGCAGCCGAAGCAATCCTGTAACGTATGTAAAAGCCTTTGATGGGATTAGAGATTTATATTCCAATCTGGCACAAGCCAAAGCTCAAAAACTTCAGCCTAAGGATTTTTCGTTCAATGTACCGGGCGGTAGATGCGAACACTGCAAAGGCGATGGCGTCAATTTGGTTTCGATGCAATTCCTTGCCGATGTAGAGCTGGTATGTGAAGACTGCAAAGGGAATCGTTTTCAGCCTCATATCCTAGAAGTATTGTACAAAGACAAGAATATCAACAATGTATTAGAAATGACAATAGGTGAAGCGGTAGTGTTTTTTGCAGAAAACAAAACCATCTATGAAAAAATTCTTCCCCTTCAAGAAATAGGATTGGGCTATGTAAAACTGGGACAAACCAGTAGTTCTTTGAGTGGTGGTGAAGCGCAACGTGTAAAATTGGCTAGCTTTTTGAACAAAAACAGCAATGTATCCAATCATCTTTTTATTTTTGATGAGCCTACCACAGGATTGCATTTCCACGATGTACAAAAACTCCTTTTGGCTATGGAAAAACTCATCGAAAAAGGACATAGTGTCATCGTAATTGAACATAATATGGACATTATCCGCAATGCAGACTGGATAGTAGACTTGGGCCCCGACGGCGGCGACAAAGGAGGCACCTTGGTATATCAGGGTAAAATTGAGAATTTTGACAAAGCTAGAGATAGCTGGACGGCGAAATATTTGTAAATACCGATCTTTCTTATAAAATAAACCACACTATTTTGCAAGCTTAGATTTACAAGAAAAATCACCCAAAGACGAAAAAAACAATCATTTTTAATATTTTTTCGTCCATAGACGAATAATGTTATATTTCTATAAAAGTATAATATAAGATTGGTATTAAAATTTAGAAATCTTTATAGTTTTTTCAAATTGTTCGGATTGTATTTTTAGCAAATACGAACCTGACTCCAAATGGCTTAAATCGATGGATTCTTTAACCGATTTTTTCACTTTTTGGCTATAAACTTGGCTGCCTACAATATTAAAAATAGATAATTCTGCTTCTTGTACATAAATTCCAAAATCTATTTGAATAATACTTGATGTAGGATTTGGATATATGCTCAACGAGTTGATGGATTCTTCAGCAATTCCACTTGAATTATAACTCACACAATCCGAAGTATCTCTACAAACGTTATTCTTTACTTCTACCGCAAAGGAAGCTTTTGTGGTGGTTGTAAACACTCTTGTAGTAGCCCCCGATATTTTTCGCCAAGGATTGCAGATATACCATTGAAACGAAACGCCAGCAGAGTCGGGCTCATTGGAAATCTATTGTGTGCCTACTCTTTGTATGGTTTTATTTACTCTGTTTATTTTCAAGTTTAATACAATTATGCTATCACAACCGTTTGACGACTTAAACTTATAATTATACAAACCGCTTTTCGTGTATAAACTATCGCCAAAACGGTAATCATTACAAGAAGTAGCGGATATAGAATCTTTTGTACTAGTCAAAACAGCGATAAATAATGTACGAATGGTATCTGCCGTAGCAGTGACAATCGTATCTTTGAAAACACCACTTTGAGTATAGGTTTTCCCATTGGCAACTACTTGAGCACAACCCGAAAGCTTGACAGAATCTTTTATTAATTTTTTGATTGTTAGATTAATAGAGATAATACTATCACAGCCGTTTATAGTTTTCAAAGTGTCTTTGAGTATTTGGCTGGTAGTATAAACCGTACCTTTAAATGTGTAAGAATTAAAAGTATCTTTGTTAATTGTTGTATTTTG
>CAZUUI010000177.1:4027-4610 GCA_964622955.1 uncultured Chitinophagaceae bacterium
TGCCAAACGCTGGTCCAATAAAGGTACCCTAACCTCCAAATTGTTTAACATACTAATTCTATCTACCTTAGGCAGCATTTTTGAAACCAAAATTGTATTTAATTGGTTAATTGTTGTATTTTGAATAGGGTAGATATTTACCGTTATCCCATAAATAGTATCACATACGCCACTGGAAATACTATCCAAATAAGTACCCGAAGCGGTGTACGTTTTGGCATTAAACGTAACAGAAACACATCCCGATAGCGTCTTTTTAATTTCTTCTTTCAATACTACAATATTTACCCAACGAATGGTATCGCATAAAGTTCCTTTGCTTGTATCAGAAAAAGATTGCGACTTGTGGTATGTTTTTCCTTTATAGGTATATGCTTTACAGCTTGAGATGTTTTGAGTATCTCTCGTTGGAGTAATTGTAATATTTAATGTAAAAATGGTATCGCACGTTCCACTTATACTATCCATAAAAACGCCACTGGTATTGTATGATTTAGCATTAAATACAACCGATTTGCAATCGCCTAACGATTCTGAATTTTGAATTTTATTAATGGTTAAATTACTTGTTCTAATGGTATCG
>CAZUUI010000178.1:0-4606 GCA_964622955.1 uncultured Chitinophagaceae bacterium
AGGCATTTATCCAAAGAAAGTGTTTCGGCATTTTCTGTTTTTGGAATTTTATAATTATCACTTCCCATTTTGATATATGGGCCCCATCTTCCGTTTAAAATTTGGAATCCGTGTTCAGAGAAATCTTTGATAATTTTATTAGCATCGGCCGTGCGCTTATCCTCTATTCGCTGAATTGCCAAATCCAAATCAATCGTATAAGGATCATCTTCTTTTTTCAACGAAATAAATCCACTATTGTGCTGAATATAAGGACCAAATCGTCCAATATTTACCTTCACATCTTTATCTTCAAATTGTCCCAAAATTCTTGGCAATTTAAACAATTCCAATGCTTCATCCAATGTGAGTGTTTCAATATTTTGCTCGCGCTTTAGCTTTGCATATCGTGGTTTTTTTGCACCTTCGCCCTCCTCGGTCAATCCAATCTGCGCCATAGGTCCAAAACGTCCCATACGCACCAAAATAACTTCGCCGGTGTCGGGATGATTGCCCAATACTCGCTCTCCTGAAACTCTTTCTGCCGTTTCAATTGTTTTTTCTACTTCTAACTGAAAGGGATCATAAAAAGTCTTCAACATTTTTGTCCATTCCAATTTTCCATGAGAAATCTTATCAAATTCCTCCTCAATTTTTGCTGTAAATTTAAAATCTACTACTTTATCAAAATATTGAGTAAGAAAATCGGTCACCAACATCCCTATATCGGTAGGGAACAACTTATTTTTTTCAGCACCTACAACCATTTTTGATTCCAAAGTACTCACTTTGTCATTTTTCAATGAAACCACACGATAGCTAACTTTTTTGCCATCTCTCGTATCTTTGATTACATAATCTCTATTTTGGATTGTTGAAATAGTAGGTGCGTATGTAGAAGGTCTTCCAATGCCTAATTCTTCTAATTTCTTTACCAAAGAGGCTTCATTGTATCGAGGTGGATGTTTTGAAAATTTTTCGGTAGCTGTCAAAACATTCAAAGGCAATATGTCTCCAATATTCATTGGAGGCAAAAGCGCACTTCCTCCACCTTCTTCATCCTCATCGTCACTTTCTATCACATAAGCTTTCAAAAATCCTTCAAACAAAACCACTTCTTGACGAGCCGTTAACGTTATTTTATTTTTATCATTATCAATAGAAACGGTTGTATTTTCGGTCTTTGCATCGGTCATTTGTGAAGCAATGGCTCGTTTCCAAATCAAATCATACAATTTTTGTTCATCGCTATCGCCCGAAATACTTGTTTTGGTAAAATCGGTAGGTCTAATAGCCTCGTGCGCTTCTTGTGCATTGGCAGTCTTGCTTTGATAAATTCTTGGTTGCGCATAAAAATCAGCTCCATAAAAATCCAAAATTGCTTTTTTGCTTTCTTGCAATGCCGTTTCGCTCAAATTCACCGAATCCGTTCTCATATAGGTAATATGTCCTGCTTCATACAATCGCTGCGCTACAACCATCGTTTTGGAAACACTAAAATACAATTTCTTTGAGGCCTCTTGCTGCAAGGTAGATGTAGTAAATGGCGCTGCAGGTGATTTTTTACCTGGTCTTTTTTCAATATTTGCAATTTTGTACGTTGCGCCCACAAAACTTTCTACTTGAGTATTTGCATCATCAAAACTGGTGAAATCTTTATTATATTCTGCTTTAATGGTAGCTTCTTTGCCATTGATATCTTTCGAATCAAAAAGTGCTTGAAGTTTGAAATACGTTTGACTTTGAAAATTTAATATTTCACGTTCTCTATCTACCAAAATTCTAACCGCCACACTCTGTACTCTACCTGCACTCAAATTGGGCTTTACTTTTCGCCATAAAATGGGAGAAATTCCAAAGCCTACCAAACGGTCCAAAACTCTTCTAGCTTGTTGTGCATTGACCAAATCCATGTCGATATGACGGGGATTGGCAACCGCTTTTTTAATTGCTTTTTCAGTTATTTCGGTATACGTAACACGTTTTGTGGTTTTCTCGCTCAATCCTAGCACATTGCATAAATGCCAGCTAATAGCCTCTCCTTCGCGGTCTTCATCCGTTGCTAGATAGACTTCCTGTACCGATTTTTTTAATTTCTTCAATTCCGCTACAACCTTTTCTTTTTCTTTTGAAACTTCGTATGAAACCTCAAAATTATTAGCAATATCAATAGCCTTATTGTTTTTGGGCAAATCACAAATATGTCCATAACTCGAAGCGACAATATAATCATCTCCCAAATATTTTGTTATGGTTTTTGCTTTGGCAGGTGACTCTACAATCAATAAATATTTAGCCATTGTTTTTCAGTTTTTGAAATAAAAATTTTTGCAAATCTATAAAAATATAATAATGTATGTTTGCTAAAAATTTTTTGATGCTTCATTTTAACCCTAATTTTCTTAAAAAAATTGATTTGTCGGCATACAATTTAGAGGTAAATTCGTTTTATATTTATATGGATAATGTATGGGAAGATGGCATTAGCGGCAATAAAATTAGAAAATTATACGGCAATTTGGAAGAAGCCAAAAAAAATAATATAAAGACCCTCATCACTATAGGGGGCAACTATTCCAATCATCTGCACGCGGCTTCTTTTATCCCAGAAATGTATGGAATAGATGTAGTAGCCATAGTAAAAGGGCATCGTCCAAAAGCATTTGGCTTTACCTTAGAAAAATTAGAATCCAAAAATATTCCTATTTATTTTTTTCCAAAACAAGAAATAAAAGAAAATCTAGATGGAATATTAGAATTTATGTATCAAAAATACCCCAATAGTTTTTTTGTACCCGAGGGAGGCACCAATGAATTTTCGAGTTTAGGTTTTCAAAACCTTTTGGAATCAATGCCTAAATGTGATTATATTTGTTCACCCTTTGGAACGGGAGGGACGGCTTTGGGAATTAAAAAGTATACTGATTCAAAAGTAAAAGCCTATGCGGCGTTGAACGATTTCAGCTTAATTCCATTATTTAAAGAACATAACATTGAATATACATTTGACTATACTATGGGTGGCTACGCCAAATTCAACAAAGAGTATATAGGTTTTCTAAAAAAATTTGAAGAAAATACTTCGGTAAAACTAGATCCTATTTATACAGGCAAAATGGTTTGGGGGATTATTGAAGATTTTAAAAATAATAATCTAAAAAAAACGGACACCATTATAGCTATTCATACAGGAGGACTTCAAGGATGGCATGGAATAAATTGCTAAATTAATATAGTTTAATACTCTTCACAAATACTTAATTATCAAAAACATATTAATCCAAAAGCAAATCAATAATATTCTAATTATTAAAAATTGATTAAAATCATTTTTTTACATCACAATTTGTTCAAAAATATATATTTTTACAACATAATTTAAAAATCATATTTTATATAAATCGATATGTCAGAAACAGCAAAGTTAGTATACAGAGACCAAACAATTGAATTGCCTGTAATAGTAGGAACAGAGAATGAACCTGCAATAGATATCAGAAAATTGAGAGATACTACAGGATTGGTAACTTTTGACGAAGGGTATAAAAATACAGGTGCTACAGAATCAAAAATCACTTTTATTGATGGCGATGAGGGAATATTGCACTACAGAGGTTATGCAATTGAAGAATTAGCCGAAAAAGCAGAATTTTTAGAAGTAGCTTATTTATTGATTTATGGACATTTGCCTAATGAAGCAGAATATGCTGACTGGAAAAGTAAAATGATTAGACACAGTCTAGTGCATGAAGATGTAAAAAAAGTATTTGATGCATATCCTACAGGCGCACATCCTATGGGTCAGTTGATGACTATGATGAGTATGATGAGTAGTTTTTATCCAAATAATCAAGATCCACATAGCACGGAAGAGGATAGAAATTTGACCATTACTCGTTTGATGGCCAAAATGCCAAACTTGTGTGCGATGATGTTTAAGAAAAGAATAGGACATCCTGTAATGTATCCAAATAATAGCCTTGGTTATATCGAAAATTATCTTTCAATGACCTTTGGAAATCCTTGCGAAGAATATAAGATTGACCCTGTAGTAGTAAGTGCTATGAATAAATTATTAATTCTACATGCAGATCACGAACAAAATTGTTCTACTTCTACAGTGAGAATGGTAGGATCGGCACATACTAATTTGTGGGCTACTATAGCATCGGGAATTGCGGCATTGTGGGGACCATTGCACGGAGGAGCCAATCAAGAAGTATTGGAAATGTTGCAAGAAATCAAAGATAGCGGCAATTCGCCAAAAGAATTTGTAGATAAAGTAAAAAATAAAGTTGCGGGTGTTCGTTTAATGGGATTTGGCCATAGAGTATACAAAAACTTTGACCCAAGAGCGAAAATTATCAAAAAAGCTTGCGATGATATTTTAAGTAAACTAGGTGTAAATGACCCATTATTAGAAATAGCTAAAGAATTGGAGCAAATAGCACTTTCTGATAGTTATTTTGTAGAAAGAAAACTATATCCAAATGTAGATTTCTATTCAGGAATTATATATCGTGCAATGGGTATTCCGGTTGAAATGTTTACCGTTTTATTTGCAATAGGTCGTTTACCAGGATGGATTGCACAATGGAAAGAAATGCGTCTAAAAGGAGATCCTATC
>CAZUUI010000179.1:0-4355 GCA_964622955.1 uncultured Chitinophagaceae bacterium
TAAAGCTAGAGCCTATTGAAATCTTCTTATAATTCCTATCTATAAAGTCAGAGGCTATTGAAAAAATATTAAATTTCAAATTACAAATCACCAATTACAAATCACTATTCACTAATCACAAATCACTATTCACTAATCACAAATCACTAATTCCTATTTCAACAACGTCAATTGCCCTTTATATTCTTGGGTATTTCCGTCTTTGTATCCTACTTCTATTTTGTATAAATAAATGTCGTTTTTACATAATTGCCCTTTAAAAGTTCCATCCCAACAAAAATCTAACAAATTGCTTGAAAAAACTTTTTGACCTATTCTATCAAATACTTGCACCGATATTTTATCAATATTGGTTCCAAATATTTGCCAACAGTCGTTTTTTGTATCTTGATTGGGCGTAAAAATATTTGGGATATAAATATCTTGTATTTTTCTAACATTTAATATTGTAATTCCTTCGCTATTACATTCATTGCCATACGAAATATTGAATTTATAATTTGTAGTTTTATAAGGCTTTGCAGTAGGTGATTGACAATCACTACAACTTAAAAATTCAACAGGCGACCAGGTCATTTTTCTAATATCCGAAAATTGTGTATTAAAATAACTAAAACTCGGATTTAACATCCATTCTTGTCCTGGATTTAAAGTATCAAGCACAAGTGGCATTGCTATTTCAATTGATTTTTCAGGCAAAATCTCTAAAACAGTATCATAAATACAATTCACTTGATTTTTAACAGATATGTTGTAAAATCCTTTTCCTACGTTATTAAAAACCGAGGCACTCAAAAATTGTCCTCCCTTTTCTATGCTATATTGCCATATCATTGAATCCAAAGGATTTTTTACAAATTCTATAAATCCATTTTTCAATTCAGGACAAGTTGGGCTTTTGGTCTTTATCTTTGAGAAATCATATCCATTTGGTTTTGCTACTTGATATTGTCTTGTTTGAATACAACCTTTTGAATCAATAACTTTTACTTCATTTAATGAACCTGAAGAAACATTATTCAAAATGGATTGATTTAACAACGTATTTTGATTCCAAATATATGTAAAAGGTGCGTTTCCTCCAAAAATATTTGACGCTAGAACGCCATCCTTTGAATATGAACAAATAGGTTTCACCAATTCAGCTATTTCCACCCTAAAAACTTCCGCATCTGGAACAAAAAGGGTATCAATATATCCACATCCTTTGCTATCTTTAAAGCTAAACACATAAGAACCACTTTTAATATTTATAATATCTTTTGTAGTTTGAACGGGCGATATATTCCAATTAAAATTTGAATAAGGAGGAGTTCCACCTTTAATATTTACAAACAATTTGGCATCAGCATAACCAAAACAAGAAGGCTTTGAAGCACTATCTATCACTTCGAATGCACTAGGCGAAAACACTTGAAAAACCGAATCCCATTTACAACCATTTTTATCTTCTACGTTAATACTATAAAATCCTCTTTGTAAATTCGTAAGTATATTTTTCTTTGCAAAAAAAGAAAATTGAGAATTATTTAAATCAACTTTATAAGGTATTTCACCATTTGAAAATTCAAGCAATGCCATTCCATTTTTACTATCAAAACAAGAAAGGGTATCAGGCAACAATTTAGACACATTTAATCGATAAGCACCCGAAAATGAAACAGTTGTATCCACTTCACAACCATAAGCATCTCGCAGTGAAATCAATATAGAATCCTTTGAGGGAATCGCATTAAATGACGCGGAACTGGAAAAAGAATTTGAATCCAATCTATATTCATAAAATCCATATCCCCCCTCTGTTTCACTCATAGCGATAGATCCATTATTTGAATTGGTACAAGAAGGTTTAGTTATCTGATATTTTGTTTTGATTGGTGGTGGACTTGAAATAGTTATATTTTTTGAATTTGAAAAACAATTATTAAAATCTCTTACTTTTACCGAATACGTCTTATTGGACAAATCATCTTTAAGGCTATGTATTGAGGGTATTTCATCTATATAATACAAATAAAATCCTACACCTCCTTTTGGATTTATTGCAATTTTCCCTTTTGATTCTCCATAGCATAAATTATCAAATTTTATATAATCAAAAGTCACCGAATCGGGCTCAGTTATTGCAATTTGAAATGGTTGAGAACACGAGTTATTTAAGGAATTTATATAACTAAAAGCACCCGAATAACTTCCAGCTTTCACAGCATTAAGAAAACTATCCGATGAAGTGCTATGATTCCAAGAATACTGAAAAGGCTTTATAGATGAATTCAATTTAAAATGTCCTTTAGCATTCGCATCGCCTTTGCATAAAATGGGTAAATCTTGTACCCAAGTGAACTGAACACCATTAGGTTCTATAATTGTGAACTTTTCCTCTTTTGAACAACCGTCTTTATCCAAAATTTGCAACGTATAGTTTCCTTTTTTTAGATTCCCAATAGAATCGCTATTATTATTTAAATTTATCCAATTATATTGGAAAGGACCATTTCCTTTTGTAATTATTACTTTAGCGGTGCCATTTTCGTATCCAAAACAAGTAGTATTTGATGTTTTTATAGTATCTTCAATTATATCGCCTTGATTC
The DNA here is from genome assembly GCA_964622955.1 of uncultured Chitinophagaceae bacterium. Taxonomy (GTDB): domain Bacteria; phylum Bacteroidota; class Bacteroidia; order Chitinophagales; family JADJOU01; genus CHPMRC01. The sequence goes on from CAZUUI010000179.1 coordinate 2,594, forward strand.
AAATATATCGAATCTTTAATAGGACAATATGGATTTGAAATTATATATTGAGCATAAATAAACGTGTCAACTGGATTGTTAAACTTCATAATTAAGCTTGTATCTTGCTTGAGAATCGTTTGTCTTTTGTAATTAAAAACGATATTTTTATTGCTTAAAAGCGGAATTTGAACTTCATTATTAGTACCACAATTCAAAAAAGTATCCTTCTCAAAAATTTTAAATTGATACCAACTCATTGAATATGAAAACAGTTTTGACTTCGATATATTAGATTCACAAACCGACACTTCAATCTGAAAATCAATTATTTTGTCAACTAATGAAGGTTTAAAAACTACGTTATTTTTTATAGTATCAAACAAACCTAAACCAGGATGTATCGTTTTTGTTTCTGAAAGAATATTATTTTCAAAATCCAACAATTTAATAGACTCCGTTGTTCTATTTTTGGGAATTAAATATGAAAATGTAACTTGTGGTGATTGAAAATCATTACAATAAATAATTTTATTGCTATCAATATGTGTTATAGGCTGATTAGAAGAAACTGAATTTAAGGCAATTCCTGATGAAAGATTGGAAATCGAATAAAACTTATCAATATTTCGTTTTGAAATCAATACAAATGTGTCTTGTTTATTGATTCTAGATATTTTTCTATATTCATACATCACATAATTAATCCAAGCATTTTGTGAAATTGTTGGTGTAAATGAAAAGAAATTATTCCCACGAACTATTTGATTTTCTAAAATATACATAGGTTTTTGATTGCTCAAACTAGCATTTAACTCTGCTACTTGTTCATTTAAAATCAGACTGCCTTCGGAAACAAAAGGTGCTGAAATATCAATAAAAACAGAATCTGAATCGGAATCATATACACGATATTGTTGAATGTGTTTTTCACCTAAATTTGGGTTGGAATTGGACAAAAAATCTATTTGAGCACTACTATTATCGTAGTTGGTATTAATGGATGCGCTTAAATACAAAGGAGTTTCAAGATTTTTAAGCGTACTATTATATGCTCTATTTTGTCCTGTATATTGTATTCGAGTCCAGCCACAATTTTTGCCTAATAGAATATTGGTTTTGTAATAACATACCTCAAAATTTATATTTTGATTTCCCTCGCAAGTTCCATTAAAACAAGGAGTAGATATTATTTCCTTTTTAAATAAATCTAATGGTATAGCAATGGACTGTCCCGTACAATTTTTAACTTGTACAAACTGCGTAATAGGTAAGGCATAATCCTTACAAGAGCGATTCAGAATCAATTGAATTTCATAAATTCCATTAAAAGGATCTACTATCTTATATTGAATTTCTCCTCCATACAAATGATTGGAATTTGCAGGAGTCAAGATTATTAATGAACTAAAGAAAATCAATAACTTTTTGAAAATCATATATTTTTTTGCACAATAATTCCGTTAACTTAGATTATTATTTTTACAAAAATAATGATAAAATGATAACTTTTACATTAAAAATTGAACAATAGTACTTCAAGTAATATTTATTTGTTTATTTTTGCACTTAAAATTAACCCAAAAATTATAAAAATGTCAACACAAACTCAAAGTATGAACTATAAAGTTAAAGACATCACCCTAGCAGATTGGGGTAGAAAAGAAATTACATTGGCGGAAGCCGAAATGCCGGGATTGATGGCATTGAGAAAAGAATATGGTGCTAGCAAACCTTTGGCTGGTGCTAGAATTGCAGGTTGTCTTCACATGACTATCCAAAC